>CAZHBM010000091.1:0-11244 GCA_964529945.1 uncultured Anaerolineales bacterium
CTGCCAGGTGTATCTGCATGGTTGGATCAACGTCTTTTATGGCCAGGTAAGCGGTCTTGACCAGCTGGTAATACTCCTCTACTGTGCCTTCCCACGTGCTGCCCGGGTGTTCTTGATCCCAAACGTCAGGCTCATTCCATATCACCCAGTATCGAATGCGGCCTTGATATTGCTGCGCCAGCCGGCGCACAAACCGCTCCCAATAACTCATATTGGGAACTGATTTAGGGCCACCCGATCCGGAGACGGCCGCCCATCCAGGAGTGCCCATCAGCACCGCCACGATCTCACGCCCGGCGGCCAATTCGGCGTCTATATACGGGTCCGGAACGTTAGCCGGTTTCCAGTCCTCGATGGAATCAGGCTGGATGATATCCCAGCGCAGAATGATCCGCGTGTACCCGGCGCCGGCCTCGGTGGCTGCCTCGGAGTTGACGTACGACTCGACGATGCCAAACCGGTGGTCGGGTGATGGCCCCTGAGCCTTCGCCGGCACAGCCGATAGCGGGAGGCAGGTGAGGAAGATTACGCAAAACGCAATTCGAATAGACTTTAAATCCATAGCGGCAGATTAACGCGAAAATGACAATTTGTAAAGTTATGGTGAAGCCGAAACCTTTGACAAATAGGCTACCTTATAGGATAATAACCGGCAAATCAGCAAATGGCAGCGACGCAAAGGGGTAGACGGCCGCAGCGTGCAGAAACGTACAATTGCCAGCCGTTTACCCCTGTTTCCTTGATCTCGGATCGAACGAGGCAGGATGTTGCGTTGGGGAACTCTGAAGAAGTAAACAGGTGATGGCACACCGGAACAGGCCGCCAGGATCAGGGCGGCCAACCAATTAGCCAGAGGAGGGCCAAGACCAGCAAGCCTGATACGGCTGTGACTGAGAGGCAGCCCGTCAAGGCCAGGGCCATAACAGGCGTTTGTCCCGACCAACTGGACAACGGCTCTAAGCCGCTATTTTCGACTGGGGCCGGCGTCCAATCCACCTCACTCTGATCGGGCAGAAGCTGTGGCGGCAGTCGCCGGAGGGAACGTAGGTCCACGGCCGATGTGGCAGCCGGGTTACCACTGGCTGCGGTAGCGAGTGGCCGAATCATGCTCGGCTCCGAGGTGTAGGCAGAATCGGGCCGGAGGGAAGACAAGGTAGTACCACCATTTTTGGGCGAGTTTTTGCCGTCTAGCGGCCTCAACGGAAACCGACCTTCCTCCAGCGAATCAGCGACCGCGAGTTTGTCCAGCTCCGCCTGCGCCCCCTGGTTATTGGGATTGATGGTCAACGCCCGCTCAAGGCAGACCTGTTTTTCCGCCTGTGTGTCAACAACAGTGCTCATCCAAAGCCATGCCTGTTCATTGGTCAAATCTTCGCGGAGGGCCTGCTGAAACAATTGGCGAGCTTGTTGGCGCTGTCCCCGACGTGCGGCTGAGATGCCTGCTTGCAGTGAATCGATCATACGTCTACCCCTCTCCGGCCCCGGGTAGATGGCTGCGATAGTGAAGGAACACAACTGAGGCCGGCGCTCGAAAGCGATCAACTTGTCATAAACATTATACCACAAAACGGCGACGTTGCAAGGTATCATAGCAGAAACCTGGAGAACTCGTATGAAAGACAAACCCCTATCTGGAGAAACGCTGGATCAACTGGCGGATGAAGCTCTGAAGGCTCTGCAAGCGACGGAGGACGCAGAGTCGCTGACCAAATGGCAGATTACGTATTTGGGGCGCAAAGGCCAGATCACGCTGACCCTGAGACGGGTCAGTGAACTGCCGACAGAGGAGCGGCCCGCCTTTGGCCGGCGCGCCAACGAGATCAAGCAAGCGCTGGAGACTGCCTACGAAAACCGTAGCCAGCAATTGAAAGCAGCCGCTCTGGAGCAATCTTTGACCGAAGGTGCCATCGACGTCACCCTGCCCGGGCGAACGGTGCCGCGCGGCCGGCTGCACCCCAGCACCCAGGTGTTACGGCGGATCATCCAGATTTGGGCCGACATGGGTTTCCAGGTGTACCGCAGCCGGGACGTGGAGACGGATGAGTACAATTTCCAGCTGCTCAACTTTCCACCTCACCATCCTGCCCGCGATATGCAGGATACGTTCTACACCACCCGGGAAGACGTCCTGCTACGGACGCATACCTCGCCCGGCCAGATCCACGCCATGCGCGAGTATTATCCAGAACCAATTCGGGTGGTATTGCCCGGCATGTGTTACCGGTACGAGCAACTGACCGCGCGCAGTGAGATTCAGTTTCACCAGGTAGAGGGCCTGGCTGTCGGCCGTAACATCCGCTTCACGGACCTCAAGGGCACATTGACCGATTTCGCTCACCGCATGTTTGGCAGCGAGCGCAAGACCCGGTTCCGCGCCAGTTATTTTCCTTTCACCGAACCATCGGCCGAGATGGACGTCGAGTGTATTCTGTGTTACGGAGAGGGATGCCGGCTGTGCAAATATACCGGCTGGCTGGAAATTCTCGGCTGCGGCATGGTCCATCCCGTCGTGCTGCAAAACGGCGGTTACGATCCCACCGTCTACTCGGGCTATGCATTTGGCATGGGGTCGGAACGAACGGCTTTGCTGCAGTACGGTATCGAAGACATCCGTTACTTCTGGGGCAACGATTTACGCTTCCTGGAGCAGTTCTAGTCCAGCAAGTCAGACCCTGTCGATTTCTTCCCCGGCCTGGCCCGGGTGATCACACTATAGCTTCAAAAGGACAACTATCATGCGAGTTCCCATTAGCTGGCTCAAGGATTACGTGGAAATAACGATGCCCGTCGAAGACCTGGCCGAGAGGCTTACGCTGGCGGGCCTGGAAGTGACCAACATCGATTATCTCGGCCTGGACAAGTCCCCGCTTCCCTGGGATCGTAACAAGATCCGTGTAGGCCATATTTTGGCGGTCAAGCCACATCCGCAGGCCGATCGGTTGGTACTGGCTGAGGTGGATTACGGCGGGCCGGAGATCGAGACGGTCGTCACCGGTGCGCCCAATCTGTTTCCCTACCTGGGCCAGGACATCGCCCACCTCAACATCAAATCGCCGTTCGCCCTCGAAGGTGTGACTTTGTACGACGGTCACCAAACGGACGGCTCTAAAATGAAACTCAAGGGCCGGCCGGTGCGCGGCATTATGAACCGCCACATGCTATGTTCCGAAAAAGAGCTGGGCATCTCCGATAACCACGAAGGCATTCTCATCCTGGACCCCGACGCCCCGGTGGGGGCTCCGCTGGTGGACGTCTTGGGGACAGCAGTGCTGGATATCGACCTGACCCCCAACGTCGCTCGTTGCGCGTCGATGATCGGCGTTGCCCGCGAAGTGGCGGCGCTGACCGGCCGGCAGGTGCGCTATCCAAATTACGAACAGGTCGTTATGGATGGCAAGCCCATTGCCGGCCAGGTAGTCCTCGAGACCACCGAGCCGCCTTTGAACCCGCGCTTCTGTATGGCCTTGATCCGCGGCGTGGAGATTAAGCCGTCGCCCTACTGGATGCAGCTCCGCCTGCGCCTGGCCGGCATGCGCCCCATCAACAACATCGTCGACGCCAGCAACTACACAATGCTGGAAATGGGGCAACCCAACCACGCCTTCGACTACGATGTGTTGCGCCGGCGGGCCGATTCATATTCTGATCCCGGCCAGCCGATCCGCATTATCACCCGCCTGGCGCAAGCGGGTGAAAAAGTGACCACGTTGGACGACGTGGAAAGGACGATGGAGCCTTTCACGATGCTGGTCACCGATCCATCCGGCCCGCTCAGTATCGGCGCCATCATGGGCGGCGCCGAAAGCGAGGTTCAGGACGGGACCACTGATATTTTGCTGGAGGCAGCCGCCTGGGATTTCATCAACATCCGGCGGTCTGTGAAGGCTTATAACCTGCCGTCGGAAGCCGCCTATCGTTTGAGCCGAGGGGTGCATCCTTCGCAAGCTCGCCTCGGCGTCTTGCGCGGCATTCACCTAATGCATTTGGTGGCCGGCGGAACGGTTGCTGAGGGAATCGTAGACTATTATCCGGCGCCACCGGCTCCCGTGGTGGTCGAGCTCCCCACACGTCAAGTCCGGCGCATCCTGGGTATCGATCTATCGACCGAAGAGATTGGGGAGATCCTCAAATCACTCGAGTTCGAATGTGAACCCGACAGGGATGACGCCTGGCGCGTCACCGTTCCCGACCACCGTATGGACATCGGCAGCGGTGTGATCGGCCAGGCGGACCTGATCGAGGAGATTGCGCGCATTTACGGATACGACCGCATTCCGGACACTCAGATTGAAGACGCCATGCCGCCACAACGAGACAATCTCCTATTGCGCCAGGAAGAGATTACGAAAGACCTCCTGGTATCCCTGGATTTGCAGGAGATTATCACCTATCGACTGACGTCACCGGCGCACGAAGCGCAACTACAGCCGGCGGGAATCGTAGATGATAGTAGTTACGTGACGATGGCCAATCCCATATCCGCCGACCGCACTGCGATGCGCCACCGGCTGCTGACCGGCATGTTAGACGTGATGAGCCACAACGCCCGGCATACCGGCCGCATTCGTTTGTTCGAAATTGGGCCGGTCTTTCTGCCGCCCGAGGAAGAGGGTCAAGAATTGCCCCGGGAAGCCCGCCGCCTGGCAATTGCGATTACAGGCCCGCGTATGCCGCTCAGTTGGCAGGGATCGGACGTGTTAGTCGTCGATTTCTACGACCTTAAGGGCATCATTGAGGCGCTTTTTGACGGCCTGCAAACGCCGCCTATCAGCTTCGAACCCGGGCAACATCCTTCCTTCCATCCCGGGCGGACGGCCCAGGTGACAATCGAGGGATCGGTGGTGGGTGTATTTGGGCAATTGCACCCGCTGGTGCAAGAGGTTTTCGAGTTGCCGGATGAACCGCCTGTCTTGGCCGCCGAATTCGACCTCGACGCGCTGACGCCCCACATACTTCAGGGACTGCACGTCCAGCCCATTCCGCGCTTCCCGTCTGTGTCTCAGGACATTGCCGTGGTGGTCGATGAAAAGGTGCCGGCTCGATTGGTACAGGACGCGATCCAGGAAGCCGGCGGCAAGGGGCTGAAGGAAGTCTCCCTGTTCGACGTTTACCGTGGGGCGCAGGTGGGAGCGGGCAAGAAGAGCCTGGCTTACAAGCTAACCTTCTACGCATCCGACCGCACACTGACGGATAAACAGGTAGCAAAAATGCAGGACAAGATCGTTAGGCGATTGGAAAGTCAATTGGGGGCCAAACTGCGCAGCTAGATTGGAAGCCCCCAACAGATCTCTTCCACTTTGGCTGCATTTGGGCTATAATCTCGAGTGTAAATGCCCATTTCCTTTTCTCTGCGACGACTTTTAGCGGGTCTCCAG
The DNA here is from genome assembly GCA_964529945.1 of uncultured Anaerolineales bacterium. GTDB lineage: Bacteria > Chloroflexota > Anaerolineae > 4572-78 > NAK82 > CAZHBM01. Next base: position 5,376 of record CAZHBM010000091.1, read on the forward strand.
GAGAGAGATTATGCAAAAACGGCTGTGGTTGATTGTGGTGCTGGCTGTCTTCCTGGTTGGCATCAGCGCCGGTGTGGCCGGGGCGCAGGACAAAAGTCTGCTCTGGCAACGGTACGACGTAAACATCAAAGTTGAGTCCAACTCGGATATGCTGGTGGAAGAAATCCAGCAAATCCAATTCACCAGCGGGGTCTTCCACTTCGGCTATGCCACTATTCCGCTCGACCGGGTGGACCGCCTCACCGACATAAGCCTGGCAGAGGTAATCAATGGGCAGGAGCGGGCCTATACCGCCGGATCGGACAGCGATTACGGGTTCGTCACCTCTACCAACAACAACCAGTTGGAAATAACCTGGTACTTCCCGGCCACCAGCGATTCGACTCACACCTATATCCTGCGCTACCGCGCGATCGGTGGCCTGCGCATTTATGACGGCGGCGACCAGGTGTACTGGAAAGCGATCGCGCCCGACCACAACTTTCCCATCCAGGCCAGCCGGGTAACGGTTACCCTGCCGGCCACCTTCTCGGCCGATCAACTCAAAATCGCCAGTTACGGCGCCCGGGCGGTCAGTAACGTCACCGCTACCGGACAGGTCGTTTTTGAGTCCCAGAACATTCCGGCCGACCAGGAGTTGGAAATACGCGTTCAGTTTCCCCACGGCGTGGTCCAGGGATCGCCTTCCCAATGGCAGATTCAGGAGGACCGGCAGCAGAAAATTGGACCGATCTTGTCGGTGGCTTTCGGTGCCCTGGGTGCGTTTCTGCTGATCGCCGGCCCGTTGGGCGTCTACCTGCTGTGGTATACCCGCGGACGAGATCGCAGTGCCACGTTGGTGGCTGAATACATCACCGAACCGCCCAGTGACCTGCCGGCCGGTATGGTGGGCACCCTGGTGGACGAAAGCGCCGATATGAAAGACATCATCGCCAGCGTCGTTGATTTGGCCCGGCGAGGCGCGATCCACATCGAGGAAGAGACCAAGCAAGGCTTCTTGGGCATTGGCTCCGGGCGCGATTTTGTCTTTCACCTGCAGGATTCGAGCAAGGCCACGCGGGACTATGAGAAAACGCTGATAGAAGGTATTTTCAACAGCAGCCAGCGACGCGAGCTCTCCGACCTGCGTCAGAAATTCTACCTGACTGTCCCCACGCTCCAGAACGAATTGTATGACGCCGTCGTGGACGAAGGGTTCTTCCCCAAGAACCCAAAGAAGGTTCGCGGCATGTGGTCAGGCCTGGCTGTGTTCGGTTTGATATTATCCGGCTGTCTTTCATTTCTGCTGTTGGCGGTCCTTGGCAGCTACTCCCCCTGGGTGGCTTGCCCGGGAGCGTCGCTGGCGGTTACAATGATTGCTTTGATTGTTGCCGGTCGGGTTATGCCCCGCAAGACGCCCAAAGGTGTCGAAGAGGCGGCCAAATGGTTAGCGTTCAAACGTTATCTGGAAAATATCGAACAACAAAGTGATATGCAGGTCGTCAAAGACCGGTTCGAAGAATATCTGCCCTATGCTATCGCTTTCGGCATGGAACGGCGCTTGATCAGCCAGTTCGAAAAAGTGGATGCCCCGGCGCCAAGCTGGTGGGGACCAGTATTCATCCCCGGCCAGGCATACGGCTACCCGGGTGGTTTGGGTGGCGGCCGGCCGACCGTCAGTGGAAGCGGCGGCCCTCCCGGTCCGTTGGCCGGCGGCCAGGGTGCCGGCGGCGTGCCCAACCTATCCGACGTGAGTCGCGGTGTGGGAACTTCTTTGTCCAGCATGAGCGCCGGGCTGGGCGCGATGCTCAGCTCAGCCGGCACAGTCCTGGCCAGCACACCACCCAGCTCATCATCTTCCGGCGGTGGCGGCTTCAGTGGCGGCGGCTTCGGCGGCGGGGGCGGTGGAGGCGGCGGTTCTCGCGGTTTCGGATGATATACGCTTTTAGAACCTGACAGTGTAAGCGGGAGGGCAACGTAGAATGACAAAGAGTGGCAGGCTGGTAGGCATCATTCTGGCAATCGCCGGCGTCCTCATCTGTTTCGGCTGCTCGCTGGTTTCCTACATGTCGACCAGAGGGGTAGAGTCCGGCCAGAATAGCGGAATGGTGCTGGGCGTGGTCATTTCCGTCTTTGTGGCAATTCCTCTGGTAGGCGCCGGGATTTACCTGGCCTTGCGCGGGCAGTCAGAAGAAAAGGAGATGGTCGAGGCCGCCAGGCAGCGTAAAATCCTGGATATGGTCAAGACTCGCGGGCAGGTCAACATCAGCGACCTGGTCTTCGAGCTGAAGTCGAACCAGGAACAGGTGCGCAACGATATATACAAGCTGGTCGGGCTGGGCCTGTTTACCGGCTACGTCAACTGGGACGATGGTGTTCTGTATTCAGTCGAGGCATCGAAATTGACGGGCAACAAGTGCCCCAACTGTGGTGGCGAACAGACATTCGCAGGCAAAGGCATCATTACCTGCAAGTACTGTGGTTCACAGATATTCCTATAGCGCCAGCAAAAAGGAGATTTGACTATGAGCTTCAAACAAACCGTTGAAGACTCAAGAAGTGCTTTCGAACGATTGATGTCCCACTTGCCCGGCTATCACGGTTACAAGGAAAAGGAAAATCGGCGGGCGGCCGACAAAGTGCTGCGCGAGTATCTGGCCGGGCAGTTGACGGAAGAAAGACGTCGACTGGCCGATCTACAGCGCCAGTTGCTCGACAAAGGCGGCCTGCTGCTGGTCGATGACGTAGACAGGGCGGTCACCAAAGTGCAAAAGCTGGCAGACTTGATCCGCACAGCCAGTTACGGCTATGCCGGCCTGTTCGATGCGGTTACAGTCAAGGAGGATCGGCTGGACGCCCTATACACATTTGATGAGGCCATGGTCGATAGCATTTCAGCGCTGCGCGACAGTGTGGATGCCCTTGCGGCGGCCATCGAAAGCGACGGGGACGTAAAGGCGGCTGCCCAGACGGTTGTCGCTCAGGCCGAAGAAGCCAACGCCAAATGGCGCCAACGCGAGAATGCGTTGACCGGCGCAGTCTAGTTGTGTGAAATTCCGGATGTACTGAAAGAGGAGGCACATTCTTATGGCCAGATTGATCGACGTCATTGAAGCCCCAGATCAGCAACGCAACCAGATGGTGGTGCGAGTACCGGAAACCGGGGCAGGGGATTTTCGCCTGGGCTCGGTGATTATCGTGCGCGAATCCCAGGCAGGCGTCTTCTATCGCGACGGCAAGGCGTTGGACGTTTTCCGGCCAGGCCGCCATCAAATCACCACCGCCAACCTGCCGATTTTGTCGAGCCTGCTGCGACTGGGAACCGCCGGCAAAGACATCTTCACCGCCGAAGCGTATTTCGTCAACATGATCGAGTTCACCGATTGGAAGTGGGGCACGCCGGAGCCGGTCACATTGCGGGATAAGGATTTTGGGATCATCCGACTGCGGGCATTTGGTAACTATTCGGTCCAGGTAGCGGACCCACAGCTCTTCGTCACCAAAATCGTGGGCACCGGCACCGGTTACCAAACCAACCAGATTCAGGATTTCCTGCGCGGCATGATTATATCCCGCTTCACCGACGTCTTGGGCGAGGCCAAGGTGCCGGCGCTGGATTTGCCGGCGCTGACCGAAGAAATCGGAGCGGCCGTCCGGGCCAAGCTGAGCGACGAGTTCGACGCCTTTGGCCTGGCACTCAAGACCCTGTTCCTGCAAAACGTGAGCATGCCCGAAGAGGTACAAAAGGCCATCGACCAGCGCGCCTCGATGGGAGCCATCGGCGATATGCAAACCTTCACCCAGTATCAAGCCGCGCAGGCTTTGCGCGACGCCGCCCAGCAGGAAGGTGGCGGCGGGCTGGCAGGCGCCGGGCTGGGCCTGGGAGCCGGCGCCGGTATGGGTGCGATGATGGGCCAAATGATGGGCCAGGCGCTGCAGGGCGGACAGCAGCAAGGCCAGCAGTCGAGCGGTGGTGCACCTTCAGCCCCCGATATTATGACTGTTTCCGAAGCAGCCGCCTACGTCCGTGTCGGCGAAGAGGACATCTTGGAAGCCATCAAAGCCGGTCAGCTCAAAGCTAAAAAGATCGGCTCAAGCTACCGCGTCACCAAACAAGCTATTGATGAGTTTCTGTCCAGCTAAATGCCCTCTGATTCACGTGCGACAGCGTTAAAGGTAGTAGACAGGAGCGGCGAACCGGACGCAAATGGACCAGACGTCCGGTTCGCCGGCAGGTTAAGCATACGGTCGATATCCCGGTGAAAGTGGAGAGACTAGATGTTGTCTGAGAGTATTGCCACGGTTCTCATTACCGAAGAAGATCTAAAGCAGCGCACACGCGAGTTGGCACAGGAAATATCTAGCGATTATGACGGCAAGGACCTGTTGCTCATTTGCGTTCTCAAGGGCGGGGTGATGTTTCTGGTAGATCTGATGCGAGAGCTCACCATTCCGCACAGCATCGATTTTATGGCCACGTCGAGCTACGGTGCCTTGACGGAAAGCAGCGGCGTGGTGCGCATCCTCAAGGATCTGGACGATCCGATTATGGGTCGCCACGTGCTGCTGGTGGATGACATCATCGACAGCGGACGTACGGTCGATTACTTGACACGCATTCTGCACGAGCGCAATCCGGCCAGCCTGCGCATATGCACGCTGCTCAACAAGCCGGACCGGCGTGAGGTTGATGTCAAGCTGGACTACATAGGCTTCGACATACCCAACGAATTTGTGATCGGCTACGGCATGGACTTCGCCGAAAAATACCGTAACCTACCGTTTATTGGCGTTCTCAGGCCCGAGTTCTACCAGATCTAAGCCCCATATTGTCTCACCTTGCCTGCCTCAGGTCGCAGCCCGCTGTTGGACTGCCTGGCCGAAAGGAGCGATAGAATGCCCGAACTGCGCCAGAATATGGCTACCAAAGAATGGGTCATCATCGCCCGGGAAAGAGCCAAACGCCCTGAGGAATTTGTCTCCCTGTATGGGGAACTGACGGAGCACCGCCCCGAACACGACGCGGATTGCCCGTTTTGTTTTGGCAACGAAGAAGCGGAGTTGGAGATATCGCGCCTGCCCAATTCGGAGACGTGGAAGCTGCGGATCGTGCAGAACAAGTACCCGGCGCTGCACAGAGACGGTGAACGGCTGCGCCAATTTGATGGTGTCCACCGCCGGATCACCGGCACCGGCTATCACGAGGTTATCATTGAGACGCCGCAACACAACGCGTCGTTGGCCCTGATGTCCCCTTCACAGGTCACGCTCCTGCTGACGGCGCTGAAGTCCCGGTGCCGCGAAATCGCACAAGACCCACGCGTTGAACAGATCATCTGTTTCGAGAATCACGGCCGACGGGCGGGCACCTCGCTGGTACATCCCCACGCGCAATTGATCGCGCTGCCCATCGTGCCCTACAGTATGCGCGCCCGCGCCGAAGAGGCGCGTCGCTATTTCGACGACACCGGCCATTGCGTCTTCTGCACTATGCTGAAATCGGAACTAGAAGCCGGCTGCCGCATCGTCGCCGAGAGTCAACACTTCGTGGCGTTCATCCTGTATGCGGCCTTTTCCCCATTCCACATGTGGATTCTGCCCCGCAGCCACAAATCGACCTTTCTCCGAGCCACCGCCGAAGAGCTGGCCGACCTGGGGCAATTGCTGCGGCACGTTCTGCGGAAGTTATACAACGGATTGCGCGATCCGGACTACAATTTTGTCGTCCGCACCGCCCCCTTGCACGACCCCGGCTTCGACTACCTACACTGGTATGTCACCGTGGTGCCTCGAGTCACCCATAGCGCCGGTTTCGAATTAGGGAGTGGAATGTTCATCAACACCGCGCTGCCGGAGAACAGCGCCGAGTTTTTGCGCGGTGTGGCGGTTG
>CAZHBM010000092.1:0-11217 GCA_964529945.1 uncultured Anaerolineales bacterium
CATGCATGGCTTCGTGCCACATAGTCTGCGCCGGCACTTCGCGCGGTAACGCTCCCAAAACCAGGTCGTTGAGGTAATTGCTGCAACCTACGCCGTCGCAGTCTACGTAGGCTGCATTGGCGCCGATCGATTGCAGGTAAGCCGGGTCGACGTAAGCCTGGACATCGCCGTCCGCGATGCGTTGATTGAAACGGGTGACGTCGCCCAATGAAATCCATTGATTGAATTTGTAACCGTGAAACTTGCTCAAGTGCCAGCGGTTGATGGCGTCTGCCACCTCCGTAACGTCGATTTCCTGAGGCGCTTGCGATGGTGGAGCAGCCTGTGCCATTGGTGCCTGCGCCATTGGTGCCACGCCGGCCAGCAGCAATAATCCCAACAGCAGTTGCAGGCAGCGGGTAATCGTCGTCTTCATTGAGTAACTCTCCTTGGAAATTGTTTCCCTGCCGGTTGAGATAGCTGGGGCTGGGAGCGGGCTGAAAAAGGAGGGGCTATGTTGTTCTTTTTCACCAGACGGGTGCACTGGCAGTGTCCAGGTACATCCAGGCGAACGTGCGTCCGATTGTAGCACGGCTCGCTTGCAGCTACAAGTATCCGTGGCGGTGAGCGGCCCGTGTGATTCCCGTGACTCTTGACGCGCAGATTCTCTACCGACGCGTCAGGGGACCAGGATGGGGCAGGGTTTTATGGTGACGTGCAAAAGATTGTGGGCAGACCTGGGGCGTGGGTGGGAAGGTTTTCTCATTCGGCCGAATCGTGGTATAGTTGTTCAAACTTTCACATAGGAGTAACGGTTATGGCTGTCATCCGACCCTTTCGCGCTGTTCGTTACAACCCGGCAAGTGTGGCCGGTATGCACCTCGTCGTCACCCAGCCCTACGATCGTATCCCCGCCGATCTGCAGAGTCGTTACTACCAGCAGCATGCACACAATTTCGTGCGTATCATCAAGAATCGGCCTACCGAAGACGATTCGCCTGGTGACAACATCTATACCCGGCCCAAAGCCGCCTATGAAGGCTGGTTGTCAGAATCGGTCCTGATGCGCGAACCGGTGCCGGCCGTATACGTGTACCACCAGACGTACAGCTTGTCCGACGGTAGTACCCGCACGCGCAAGGCCTTGATGGCTTCTCTCGAACTGACGCCTTTTGATGAGGGCACCGTCCTGCCCCACGAACGTACCCTGAGCGGCCCCAAGCAAGACCGCCTCAACCTGTTTCGTGCCAATGGGGTGAATTTTGAGCCCATTTTTATGCTCTACCCCGATTCGGAAAACCGGATCAATAGCATCTTGGATGAGGCTATCGCCGGCCAGTCGCCGGTCGTGGACACCCGTGAGCTTTTCGAGCAGGAGGTGCGGCAACAGTTGTGGGTCGTCACCGATGCCGAGGTCATTGCCAGCCTGGAAAGGGAAATGTTGCCCAAACGCAACCTGATTATCGCCGACGGCCACCACCGGTACGAAACCGCCTTAGCCTACCGGGATGAAATGCGGCAGAGTAACGCCGTGTCCGAGCACCCGGGTTTCGATTTTACGCTTGTCTCCCTGGTAAGCATGGAGGATCCGGGCTTGGTGATCCTGCCCACCCATCGCTTGGTCCATTCGCTGAGCGAGGAGCAAATAACCGGCCTTTTGGTCGCGGTGGGAGACTACTTCGACATCCGCTCCGAGCCCGACCGGGCGGCCATGCTGACCACGTTGCACGCCACCGAAAATGGTCACGCGTTTGGTTTCGTCACTGCCGAAGATCAATACATCTTGCTGTTGAAGGATGAATCGGTGATGAACAATTTGGCGCCCGAACATGGGCCGGCCTGGCGGCGGCTGGATGTGGCCATTCTGCACCAATTGGTGCTCGAGAAACTGTTGGGCCTGAGCCCCGAGTCGATTCAAGATCAGGAGAACCTGCGGTATCTGCGTGACCTGGAAACGGGCTATGCGGCCCTCGATGCGGGTGAAGCTCAGTGCCTGTTTGTGCTGAACCCGACCCGCATGGAGCAGGTGCGTGCCTGCGCTGCCGTAGGTGAGAAAATGCCCCAGAAGTCAACCGATTTTTATCCCAAAATGATCAGCGGGTTGGTTATGATGCCGCTGGTGAAATCAGCGTCGGTTATAGCGTAGGGTAAGCGGAAAGTTGGCGTAAACTGCACGTCAAGTATTTTGGCCCAATGTGCCTTAAAATGGTAATTGACAGTAGCAACAGTGGTAACGACGAAGACGTCAAATATCTCTTTCTCCTCCTTTTTGGGAAAAGCCGAGCGTGGGGGCATCGGCTTTTCCTGATTCTTGGGCCCGTTTGACGAATCCTGCGCTTGGGTTTATACTGTGAATAATTGCACAACCTCGCCTGATCCCCGGGTTACGGCAGCCTGAGGGGGTATCTCACCCGACTTTTCTGTTCTGGCATCAAGTCCCAATCTTTCATTTGGCAGGGAGAAACAGACCTATGACTGAATTTCGCGTTCTCATTACTGACGACCTTTCCCCACAGGCCCTCGAATTGTTAGACGCCGCCCAAGATGTCGGCTATGATTTCGTCAAGAGCCCTCCCCTGGAAAAGCTGCAAGAGATCATCGGTGATTACGACGCCGTTCTGATCCGCAGCAGCGTGAAAATTCGCGCCGACGTTATCGAGCGCGCCGACCGGCTCAAGGTGATTGGGCGTGCCGGCGCCGGTCTGGACAACGTGGACATTGACGCCGCCTCAAGGCGTGGCGTCATTGTTATGAACACCCCCGGCGCCAATACCATCGCCACCGCCGAACACGCGATTGCGATGATGCTTTCCCTATGTCGCAACATCCCGGCGGCGGATGCCTCAATGCGTGCCAAAGCCTGGGATCGCAAGAAGTTCATGGGTGTCCAGCTGTACGGCAAGGTGCTGGGCGTGATTGGGCTGGGCCGTATTGGTTCGACCGTGGCCCGCCGGTTGCAGGCCTTCGAAATGAAGGTATTGGGATACGACCCTTACATCAGCGACGATATGGCGCGTGAGCTGAAGGTGACCCCGGTCAGCCTTGATGAGTTGTTGGCCCAGTCGGATTTTATTACCGTGCACTCGGCGCTTACAGGGGATTCCAAGAACCTGCTGGACGCCGAGGCGATTGCCAAGATGAAGCCCGGCGTGCGCATCGTCAACTGTGCCCGCGGCGGATTGATTGACACCGACGCGTTGGTAGCCGGATTGCAGTCGGGGCATGTGGCTGGCGCCGCCTTGGACGTGTACGCCGAAGAACCATTGCCTGAAGACAGCCCGCTGCGCGAACTCTCCAACGTTGTGGTGACGCCGCACATCGCCGCCAGCACTATCGAGGCCCAGCGCGACGTCGGCACCCAGATTGTTGCCCAGGTGTTGGCTGCCCTGCGCGGTGAGGACTACCGCAACGCCGTCAACGTGCCCGTCACCGACGCCAACATCTTCCGCAAGCTGCAGCCCTATCTGGAGCTGACCGAAAAAATTGGCAGTCTGCAGACCCAATTGGCCCGTGGCCCCATCAAGCGGGTGGAAATTGAGTTGGTGGGCGACGAAGTAGCCGACTACTTCAAGCCCTTTATGGTAGCCTTGTTCAAAGGATTGCTTAGTCCGGTCACCGACAGTCCGGTCAATTACATCAGTGCACCACATCTGGCGGCTCAGCGGGGTATCAGTGTGGCCGAGGCCACCGGCCTTTCTTCCCTCAACTACGACAACCTGATCACCTGTCGCGTCACCTGGGACGGCGGCCAACGGGTGGTGTCGGGCTCGCTGTTGGGCCACGAAACACCGCGCGTGGTGCGGATCGACGAATACAATATCGATGCCAGGTTGGACGGTGTCATCCTGGTGCTGGGCAGCATAGACCGGCCGGGTGTGATCGGTACCGTCGGCGGCCTGCTGGGGGCGCACGGCATCAACATCGCCGAGTGGCGCTACGGGCGCATCGGTGCCGGAGAAGCGGCCCTGTCGTTCATCAATCTGGACTCGCGCGTGCCGGATGATTTGCTCCAGCAAATCGCCGCCATGGACTGGGCCACCAGCCTCGACCAGATAGAGTTTTAGATTTATCCGATCAAGAGATGGCAGCAGCCAGCCGCGGGCTTGTGCTCCGGCTGGCTGCTCGATTCTGGTCTGGTGGCGCCTATTGCGGGGTGGCGTCGAAAATGGGTGTGTCCCAAATCTTTTTGTCGGAGAAATAGGATCGAACCAGGGCTTAGCTGCGAAGTGAGTTTGTGAGAGATGCCCACACAGTGTTTTTAGAGGCGTTTGGGATCAGGTAGTTTTGTTATTTCTTGTGGGTGCGAGGCCGTGCATCCACAGGAAATAGCAATAAGATAAGAACCGGCTGCCGACTCCCATGGCCATCTGGCGAGAAGATGGGGCACACTCGTCGAAAACGGTCTTTTTGTAATGGTGGCTGACTTATGCTAGACTATATTAGTTTTGGCAGTGTCTTGCGATCCAGCTAGAAGATTCAGCCAGCCCGAGGTGGGTGTAATGCGCATCAAGCAAATGTGGACAATTTCTCTGTTGGCACTGGTCGTGACGGCTTTGTCGGCTTGGGGTTGGCAGGCTGTGCTGGCGGCGCCGCCGGAGCAGAGCGTGGACCTGGCGCAAATCACCGAACCACAGAGTAACGCGGTGATTCGCGGCAATGTGCCCATTATGGGCAGCGCCAGCCACACACAGTTTCAGTTCTACAAAGTGGAGTATTCACGCGAGCCGGTAGGTGGTGATGAGACGTGGGGCATCGTTGGCGCCATCCAGGAAACGCCGGTGGTCGACGGCCAACTGGAAGTCTGGGACACGACTCAGGTACCCGATGGCAGCTACAGCCTGCGTCTGCGCGTTGTGCGGCTTGATGGCAACTATGACGAGGCGGTAGTTAGCCAAATCGTGGTCGCCAATACGCAGCCGGAGGAACCTACTGAGACTCCGACTTCTGAGATATCACCAACACCGACGGTATCCCCGACACCGTTGCCAGCCACACCGACGATTGTCATCGAGCAGCCGGCTATGGCGACTGATCAGCCAGGCACCGGCCCTACCCGGACGCCGTTGCCCACCCCAGCCGAGGAGGGTGGAACGTTGAACCTGGACTTCATGCCGCTGAAAACTGCCTGCCTGTACGGCGGCGGCGGCATGCTGGCCATTTTCTTGCTCTTTGGGCTTATTGCTGCCCTGCGCAGCCTGATCTACGCTATCATCGGACGGCGAGGCAAGTGGAAGTGAGGTTACCTTTCTTCGGTCGCCCGCGCGAGGCCGGGCCCGTAGAATGGCTGGTAGTTGGGCTGGGCAACCCCGGGCAAAAATACGCCCTGAACCGGCACAATGTCGGCTTCCACGTGGTGAATCTGCTGGCCGACCAGGCCGGTTGGCACTTTGACGAATCCAAGAACCAGGCACTGTTGGCGCGCGGCTCACTGGACGATCACCGGGTGGCCTTGTTGAAGCCGCAAACCTATATGAACCTGAGTGGGAAGGCGGTTGGACCAGTAGTGCGGTTCTACAAAGTGCCCACGGAACGCGTGTTGGTCATTCACGATGATCTTGATCTGCCCTTGGGAAAGTTGCGCCTGCGCACATTAGGCGGTGCCGGTGGGCATAACGGGGTAGCCAGCATTATCGACCACCTGGGTACCCAGCAGTTTCCACGCATCCGTGTCGGTATCGGCCGCCCGCCGGGCCAGATGCCGGCCGAAGCCTACGTGTTGCAGAATTTCAAGCCCGATGAACAGTTGATCGTGGAGACAGCCTATCAGGAGGCGGCGGAAGCGGTGCGGGTGGCCTTGCGTCAAGGCTTCGAGGCAGCCATGAACACCTATAACTAGGCGGCGGATTGGAGTCGGCGCGCCCGGCCCCTAATGGAGGAAGTGGTTCCTTTGAAGGTAGTGATCGATTTTGATGGCACACTGACCGCTGAGGAATTGCAGGTAAGACCTCTGGCGGAAAAAGCTTTGCGTACCCTGGCTGACGATATCCTCGGCGTGCCGTATAGCCAACTGGTGGCTGAATACGAGGCCACCCAGGCACAAATGCTGCGCGCGCCTTTCCGGTATTGGTGGTCTGTCAATGGGTTGGTGGCTTCCTATTGCGACGAAGGTCCTTTCATCCTGAATACGGCCACTTTAATGCAGCTTCTGTCCGCCAACGAGCGCTATCTTAAGATCGTTGAGCTGGCTTTCCCCGTTGTCACCTACGATGCCATCGCCGATTGCACCAATTATCTCTTCAATCGCCATACGGCCGAATTGCCGCCTCTTTTCCGCCCTGCGGCCCGGGAAGTTTTGGAGCGTTTGATGGCCCATCCGGACTATCATCCGCTGGTGCTCACCAATTCCCTGGGCGATAAGGTGCGGCGTTACCTGACAACACTGGGCATCGACGACAGGCTTGAAATTCTGGGCGATACCCGCCAGTATGCGATGGATCCAGACTGGGAGCACAGGTTTTCCCATCCACTGCTGGGCGACATCCAGGTGTGGCCGGTGGTGGACAACTACCCGGTCGACCTGCGCCGGCCGGCTTACTACCGAGCTTTGACTCGGCCTATGGCCGATGGCGAGTCCCTGGTGGTTGTGGCCGATAGCTTCTCGTTGCCGGGAGCATTGCCATTACTGATGGGACTGCCTTTTATCCTGCTGCGCAACAGTTATACGCCAGCGTGGAGTTTGCAGGCGGTCAGTGACCATCCTTTAGGGCACGTGATTGAGGATCTGGCGGAATTGCCGGTATTGCTCCAGACGTTGGGGACCTAGTCCGCTTGTTGGCCATTGCCCGGCAGTTGAAGTGGCGCGTGAAAGAATAAATCTGTAGGTGAAAGAAGCAATCGAACAAGTAAATCTTTCCGGAATCTTATCTCTTTTACACCATGTTCCGCCCTATCGCGAGTTGGCGGCCGACCTGGCGGCGGTGCCGCCGCGTCTGCCGGCTGACGAACGACGCCTGGGCGTCCTTTCGGCCGCCCGCCCGGCGGTTCTGGCTGCGTTGCACGCTCACAGCCGGCGCCCGATGCTGGTCGTGGCGGCCCGGGCCGACAACGCCCGCCTGCTGGCGCGCCAAATTCGACTTTGGTCGCCCTATCCGCGCAACATTATGCTGCTGCCTCATCCAGATGCGTTGCCCTACGAACGCGTTCCCTGGGGCCGGGATACCATTTTCGAGCGTGTGCGCGTGCTGGCCGCTATGGCCCGTTGGGATGACCCGGAAATCCACCGCCGGCCGTGGCTGGTGGTCGCCTCGGCACGAGCACTCATGCAGACGACTGTCACCGCCGGCCAACTCGATCGGGAGGTGCTTCGTCTCCGGGTGGGTGACCGCATCGATCTGGATGGTATGTTGGGTCAGTGGGTCGGTATGGGTTACCGTTCGGCTGCAATGGTTGAGGAGCCGGGCAGCTTCAGCCGGCGGGGCGGGATCATCGACATCTTTTCACCCGGCCAGTCGTACCCGTTGCGCATCGACCTGTTTGGCGATGAGATCGATTCCTTGCGCACCTTCGACCCGATCACCCAACGGTCGGAGAGCAAGGTCGACAGCTTCCAGGTGGTACCGGCCCACGAGGCACTGGCCCGTCTGGGGCCGGAGGTGGCCGGGCAGGTACGCAATCTGGAGCTGGATACCTGCCAGGCGGCCACTCGGACCGAAATCGAGGCGGAACTGGAGCACCTTGAGCAGGCTGATAATTTCCGCGGCATAGAGTTTTATTTGCCCTATTTCTACGACCAGCCGGCGTCGCCGCTCGACTATCTGCCCGAAGACGGCCTGCTGCTGGTTGACAATCCGGCTGACCTGATGGCCGTTCTGGATGACGTTGAGGAACAGGCCGAGAGACTGCGTCAAGAGCTGGAAGCTCAGGGCGAGCTGCCCTCAGAATGGCGCCAGCCGTATTTCACCCGCAGCGTCTTGGTGGAGCAGATGCGTCGCCGGCCCCACCTTGTGCTGGGTCATCAAGGTTGGCAACCGGAGGCTGAGTTGCTGGATGCGGCTGCGGTCGAGGAAGGGGACGAAGCCGAGGGCCTGCTCAGCCACGTCTTCCGACCGGCACCGGTGTACGGTGGTCAGCTGAAGCCACTGGTCGATGACCTGGCGGCTCACCGCAAGGAGCGTGAATGCGTCGTGCTGGTCAGTCGACAAGCGGCGCGCGTGGGTGACCTGTTGGAAGAAAAGGACATTCCCTTCACTTCCGGTGTCCTGCTTTCCTACTCGGATGACCTGCGCGAGCTGAACGACGCGACCGGCGTCGAGCCGGAGATTCACTATTTGCAGCCCGAAGCGGGCCAAATCGGGGTGGTTCAGGGTTTGTTGGGCGAGGGTTGGCTGCTGGAAGTGCCGGCCCATCCCCACGCTGGCACAGGCGAACCGCCACGCTGCCTGCTCCTGTCCGATACCGAGATTTTCGGCTACCGCAAACCTGAGCCACGGCGCCGACCTATGCGCCGCGGAGGCGTAGCGCCCGAGAGTTTCTTTGCCGACCTGAAGCCGGGTGATTACGTGGTCCATGTCGAGCACGGCATCGGCATCTTTCGTGGCCTGGTCAAATTGGATTTGGAGGACGTCGAACACGAATTCCTGCAGGTCGACTATGCCTCCAGTGACCGGCTCTACGTGCCTCTTTACCAGGCCGACCGCCTGTCGCGTTACGTGGGTGTTGACGAGCGCCCGCCCGAAGTGCACCGGCTGGGGACGGCTGACTGGGGATTGGTCAAGCGCCGTGCCCGGCGGGCAGTGGAGGACATTGCCGTCGAACTGCTGGAAGTCTACGCCGCGCGCGAGGTGGCTCGTGGCCACAAATTCTCGCCTGATACTCCCTGGCAGCACGAATTGGAGGCCTCATTCCCTTACGTCGAGACTGAGGATCAACTGCAGGCCATCGAGCAGGTCAAAGCCGACATGGAAAAATCCAAACCCATGGACCGGCTGATTTGCGGTGACGTCGGCTACGGCAAGACCGAAGTGGCTTTGCGAGCGGCTTTTAAGGCGGTGATGGATGGTTTCCAGGTGGCGGTCCTGGTGCCAACGACCGTCCTGGCGCAGCAGCATTTCCACACTTTCAGCGAAAGATTGAAGCCATACCCGGTGATTGTCGAGATGCTGTCGCGTTTCCGCTCGGCCAGGGAACAAAAACGTATTCTGGACGCACTGACCCGCGGCCAAATTGACATCGTTATCGGCACCCACCGGCTGCTGCAGAAGGACGTCCATTTCAAGAATCTGGGGCTGCTGGTCATCGACGAAGAGCAGCGTTTTGGCGTCAGCCACAAGGAACGGTTGAAACGAATGCGCACTGAGGTCGACGTCCTTACGCTGACAGCCACGCCCATCCCTCGTACCTTGCACATGGCCCTGACCGGTGTGCGGGACCTGAGCACCATCGACACCCCGCCGGCCGAGCGGTTGTCCATCAAGACCAGCGTGGCCGAGTACGACGACATGTTGGTGCGCACCGCCATTTTGCGCGAACTGGACCGTGGCGGCCAGGTCTACTTCGTCCACAATCGGGTGATGGGTATTGAACAGATGGCCCAGCGAATCAGCAAGCTGGTGCCCCAGGCGAGAGTGGCGGTGGCCCACGGCCAGATGCCTGAGCGGCGCCTGGAACGAGTGATGGTCAATTTCCTGAGCGGGCGTTATGATGTGTTGGTCTGTACCTCAATCATCGAGAGTGGTCTCGACATTCCCAACGTGAACACCATCGTCATCAACCGGGCCGACCGGTTTGGCCTGGCCCAGCTTTACCAGCTGCGCGGCCGGGTTGGACGGGGCGCCGTGCGCGCCTACGCTTATCTGCTGGTGCCCAAACACTGGCAACCGAGCGAGGTGGTCCACAGGCGTTTGGAGGCAATTGCCGAGGCCAGCGACCTGGGGGCCGGCTTCCGGGTGGCCATGCGCGACCTGGAGATCCGTGGTGCCGGGGACGTGTTGGGCGCGCGCCAGCATGGCCACATCGCCGCCGTCGGCTTCGATCTTTATACCCGACTGTTGGCCAAAGCGGTGCGCGACCTGACCCAGACGCGCGGTCAGCAGGTGCCGGAGGCCGATTCTCTGGCTTACCTGGCGCCGTTGGTCGAGGGGGTGCAGATCAGCCTGCCGCTGGCTGCCTATCTGCCCGAGGATTACGTGGATGATGCCACCCTGCGCCTGCAGCTCTATCGCCGGCTGGCCGGACTGATGGACGAACAGGATATCACTACTATGGGCCAGGAACTGGAGGATCGCTTCGGGCCTCTGCCGCAACCGGCGCTCAACCTATTGTACCAGTTGCGCCTGAAACTGTTGGCCATAGATGCCGGCGCCCAAGCCATCAACACCGACAGCGGGCAATTGGTCATCAAGGCCGAGAGCCTGGAAGAAATCAATCGCGACGCTTTGCAGCGTTTCGTCGGCCCGCAAACGCGCGTCACCCGCCGCCAGATTTGGATGCCCTTGCATCCCAAGGTCGAAGAATGGCAAACCGAACTGGAGCGTACCTTGCGCCAGATACAGCGCATGTTACACTCTCCAGGCAAATGAATGCTTGGGGGTGCGAAGCTCGGCGCTCAGGAGAGTCTTTTTTGGAAGCAAAGAAATGTCTAGATGGATTGGTCTGATTCTAACCTTGTTTGTGGTCGCCGGCTGCAGTTCCGTCGCCAAGTCAGAGGCCGGTGCGCGGGCGGCGGCGGCCCGTCAGAGCTGGGACGGCGATTGGCACGCGGTGTGGCAAATTGAATGGGAGAATGCTCCCCTGGATGGGCCGCTGGTGGCCGAAATCTGGCACGCCGGCGACGACAGGCTGCGCATTGAGACGCTGGAGGCCCCCAATGCCGCCCTTAACGGCCTGACGTTGGTCTACGACCGCCGGGCGAATTGGCTATATGACGTGCGCCAGAACTTGGCCGAAACCGGCCCGGCCGACATGGTTCGCATCGCACTGGTCAACGATGCGCTCGAGGCGATGAGTTGGACCCTGGACGAACTGCCGCAGGCCGGTATCGTCAATGCCCGCCAGGATGAACTGGAGAGTGGGCCGGCTGTCCGCCTGGCGTTGATCACCGAATCCGGTGATCGGGCTGCGCTGTGGATTAACCGGAAGACCGACCTGCCGGCCCGCTTGGAGCTGCAGTCCAAAACGTGGGGCGAGCTCGTGATGGGTACCCGAAGTATCAGCTCGCCCACTTCGCTGGCGCCGGCGCTGTTCCAGTTCGAGCCGCCTGCTGATGCTCAAATCACGACCTACTGACCAACCTTTTTCTCG
>CAZHBM010000093.1:0-11202 GCA_964529945.1 uncultured Anaerolineales bacterium
GGCTTCCCGTTCCCCACGGCGGAGCCGGCCCGGACAAACGCCGTGGAAGAACTCCCTTCCCCCTGTGAGGGGGAAGGGTTGGGGATGAGGGTAGACCTACCAGCTGGGTCTGTCCCAAATCTTTTGTTGGGGTGATTGGACCGAGCCAACGCTAGCCGCCAAGCAGGTTCGAGAGAGACCGCTCACACAATCTATTGAGCGGCGCGTAGAATCAAGTAGTATTTTCTATTTTTTGGGTGGAAGGTTTTCCACCCAAAAAATAGAAAAGCCCAACGGCTCCCACTTCTGGCTCTTTGGCTGCGGCGCAACGCCGGCTCCCTTCCCCCTGTGAGGGGGAAGGGCTGGGGATGAGGGTGGACCTGCCCAGCAGGCCGGGGTCTGTTCCGGCTTTCCACAAGGCCTGTCCTTGTGTCTAACGGGGTCTGTCCCGGTATCCCGCGGGAGACTCGCCATCCAACCAGTCATCCTCTAACGAGGACACGCGGACTGGTTGGACGCAATGAAATTACCCCACGGTAAACCTACCAGCTCGCGCAAGATGCGTCTCCGGCGGAACTGATGTATACTGACGCGGCTGTGCCGGTCCAGGCCGGCGCAGGCCAGGGTGCCTCGACGCCGAGCGACGCCTTTACCGAACATCATCCACTGCCTCGCGGCAGCCACCCCAATGGTAGGGAGCAAAACTGTGAGAAGTTATCTTGACTGCTATCCTTGTTTTCTGCGCCAGGCGCTCCAGGCAGCGCGTATGGTCGGTGCCGACGAAAACCAACAATACAACATCCTTCAGCAGACCGTGGAACTGATGCGCCGGTTCCCCAGGCAGGGCACACCGCCGGAAATGGCCTACCGCATCCACCGCATGATCCGCGACCAACTGGGCAACGGTGACCCCTACCGGGCCGCCAAGGAAGCCTCTACGCGCCAGGCGCTCGAATTCTACGACCAACTCAAGTCTGTCGTCGCCGGCGCCGATGATCCGCTGAGAACGGCTATGTCGCTTAGCATCGCCGGTAACATCATCGACCTGGGCTTCAATCACGATTACGACCTGGCCGGGACCATCGACCGGGTACAACACGAGCCTTTCGCCATCGATCACCTGGACCGGTTCCGCCAGGCACTGGCCGATAACGGCCAATTGCTGTACATCGGCGATAACGCCGGCGAGACGGTCTTCGACCGGATACTGATCGAGACGTTGCCGGTGCCGGTAACCTACGTCGTGCGCGGCGGCCCGATCATCAACGATGCCACCTATGAAGACGCGCTGGCGGCCGGCCTGGACCAGGTCGCCACCATCATCGACAGCGGGGCCAGGGTGCCCGGCACCTTGCTGCACCGCTGTTCGCCGGAATTCAGAAAACGCTTTGCCAATGCCCCAATTATCCTGGCCAAGGGGCAGGGCAACTACGAAAGTCTCAGCCAATCGGGCGCGCCCGTTTTCTTCGCTCTGCAGGCCAAATGCTCGGTGATCGCCGGCGACCTGGGCGTGCCCATTGGCAGTTTCGTTCTTAAGAGCGAACGCAACTGAACCCGGCGCCCTGGGCGTCGGCTATAGGGTAACCTGACCCTGGAACGGTTTATGGAGCGCAACATGCCACATCAACCGGCTTTCGACGGATTTCCGCCGGCGCTGATGGATTTTTATCGCGATCTGTCGGCCAACAACGACACAGCCTGGTTCGACGCGCACAAGTCGCTGTACCGCGACAAGGTGCTGGCACCGGCCCAGGATTTCGTCGTCGCTATGGGTCAACGCCTGCAAACACTGGCGCCCGGCATCGTCTATGACACGCGCATCAACGGCGCCGGTTCGATCTTCCGCATCTACCGCGACCTGCGTTTCAGCAAGGACAAGACGCCCTACAAGACCTTTCTGGGCATCTTCTTCTGGGAAGGCAGCGCCAAGAAGATGGAAAGCCCCGGCTTCTATTTTCAAATCGCGCCCTCCCACGTGCTGCTGGCCGCCGGAATGCACCAGTTTCCCAGAGCCGCCCTGGAGAAATATCGCCAGGCGGTGGTCGACCAAAAGCAGGGCCGGGCGCTATTGCAGGCGGTTGAAGACGTCACGCGCGACGGGCCTTACCAGATTGGCGGCAGTCACTACAAGCGCGTGCCCCGTGGCTACGACAGTCAGCACCCCAACGCCGGCTGGTTGTTGCACGACGGCCTGTACGCGCAATTCGAGGTCGACCCAGTTCCACCGGTGGTCTTCACGCCCGAAATCGTCGACTACAGCTACCGTGTGTTCGAGTCTATGCTACCCATCCATCGCTGGCTTGTGTCGCTCTTATGAACGTCAAAAAGATACTGACGCGCTTTCCGTTCCTCGACTACCTTATCCTGGCCGGCGCCCTTCTCGGGGCGCTGTACCTGACGATGGGGCCGCAGCGAGCGGCCGAGCGGCTGTTGCCCGGCACTGAGACGCCTTCCGTCGTGCCCGTCGCCCCGGCGGAAGGGTCAGCAGAGGAGACTCAGGTCAGCACGCCGGCGGCCACGCCGCTTCCGGTAATTGTACCCTTGCGTGGGCACAAGAAGATGCTGTCGCTGGACTGCGAGGCGCGCTCGGCCGTCGACTACGCGGCCTATTACGACATCTTTTTGGACGAGCTCGATTTCCTGTACCGCCTGCCCGCTTCCGACAACCCCGACCTGGGGTTTGTCGGCAACGTGTACGACGATTGGGGGCACATTCCGCCCCAGTCCTATGGCGTCCACGCCGAACCCGTGGCCGCCCTATTGCGCGATATGGGGGTCAACGCCTACGCCTGCCGCAACCTGACCTGGCAAGACGTAAAACGACAAATCGACGCCGGCCAACCGGTCATCGTCTGGGTGGTAGGCAAAACTCAGGACCTGGGCGGCGGCCAGACCTATACCACCCCCAAGGGAGACACGACCACCGTCGCCCCTTACGAGCACACGGTAATTGTGGTTGGCTACCAGGGCGACCAGGTTATCCTGGTGGACGGCGCCGACGTCTATACCCGCCCATTGGACGTGTTTGAGGCCTCCTGGTCGGTTCTGGGCAATATGGCCATCACCAACCAGAAGATAGAGGAGGAATAGCCACGGCTGTTATGACCCCGCGGGAACGCGTGCAGGCGGTTTTGGACCGGCGCATCCCCGACCGTGTGCCCCGCTTTGAGATCTGGATCGATGCCCTGCTGCCCGAATTGGGTCAGAGCGATCCGGTTGCCGCCTACGTCAACCTGGGCCAGGATTGTGTGATGCTGCCCAGCCGGCGCCTGCCGGGCAGCCCGGCCTGGGGCACCGGCGTCGACGAATTGGGGCGCGTCTGGCAGGATGGTATGTACGTCACCGGCGCCGTGTCCACTCCGCAAGATCTCGCGCGCTACACACCCGACCCGGCTGTGGCCAGCCACCTGTTCGATGCCGGCCTGGCCCGCCGGGTGCGGCGTCGCTTTCCCGATCATTGCCTTATCTTCGGCACCCACGTCGGGCCGTTTACCGCGGCTTACATGGCCATGGGGCTGGAGCATTTCTTCCTGCGCCTGGCCGACCAGCCGGCTTTTGTACACAGTCTCCTCGAGGCGCGCACCGATTGGTGCATCGCCGTCTACCGGCGGGCGGTCGAGCTGGGCGCCGAGGTTGTCGTCCTCGGTGACGACGCCGCCACCGGCCACGGGCCGATGATATCGCCGGCTATGTGGCGCCAATACGTGCTGCCCTGTCACCAACGTATCGTCGCCGCGTTGGGCGTCCCCGTCCTGTGGCACAGCGACGGGGATATCCGTCCTTTGATACCCATGGCCATCGAAGCCGGCTTTTGCGGCCTGCATTCCCTCGAGCCGGGCGCGGGCATCGACCTGGCCCAGGTCAAAGCCGCCTTTGGTGACAAACTGGTGCTGGTCGGCAATATCGACGTTCAAGTATTATGTCAAGATAATTTGAGTGCCGTGCGGGCCGAGGTGGATCGCTGCCTGCAGCAGGGCGCGCCTAATGGGGGCTATATGCTGGCCACCTGCAATAGCATTTTCGCCGGCATGAATGCGGCTGCCGTGGCCGAGATGTTTTCCTATTCTGCAAACCTGGGAGTCTATTAAACCGTGAACTACCTGCTTCTCCTCTTGTTGGGCACCGTTTGGGGCGCCTCTTACCTGTTCATCAAGGTCACCGTGGCCGATGTGCCGGCTTTCACCCTGGTAGCCGGCCGGGTCGGGTTGGCCGCCGTCATTATGTGGGTTGTCATCAAGGCCCGCGGCCTGTCCATGTCGCGCCGCTGGCAGGATTGGCTCAGTTACGCCGTCCTGGGACTGTTTAACATGGCCCTGCCCTATTCTCTCATTTCCTGGAGCGAGCAGTACATCCCCAGCGGCATCGCGGCGCTGCTGCAGTCCACGACGCCCATTTTCACCGTCATTTTGGCTCACTTTTTCACCACCGATGAGCGCATTTCGCCAACCCGGATTGCCGGCGTCAGCCTGGGCTTCGCCGGCGTGGGGTTGCTGATGCTGCCCCACCTGGGCGACGGCCTGGGCAACAGCCTGCTTGGGCAACTGGCCATGGTCCTTTCTTCGCTCTTCTACGGCGCCATGGCCATCTTTGCCCGCCAGCGGGTCAAGGGCCACGACCCGTTCCTGTCGACTACCGGCGTCCTGACCACCGCCACCCTGTTCATCCTGCCCGCCAGCCTGATCGTCGACCGGCCGTTTCATCTCAGCCCATCCCTGCCGGCCTTGGGTGCCTGGGCGGCCCTATCACTGTTTGGCACCGTAGCGGCATTGATTCTGTACTACGTTATCATAAACCGCGCCGGGGCCACCTTCGTCACCATGGTGACCTACATTATCCCTATCAACGGCCTGATCCTGGGCGCATTGATCCTGCACGAATCGTTCACGCTGATGGTATTTGCCAGCCTGGTTCTGGTGTTGATGGGGGTCTTTCTCGTCAACCGCCGGGCCGGCGGCCCCGCCGCCGTGGCCCTGCCGGCCGACGCCAATTGAACGTGGCTGCCAGACTTCTGGGACTTGCCTGATGGACTACTTGTTGCTGCTGGGGCTGGGCATCTTGTGGGGCATCGCCCCTATCCTGGCCAAAATCGTTGTGGCCGAAGTACCGGTGTTCACCCTGGTCGGCGCCCGGCTGACGCTGGCGGCCGCCATTTTGTGGCTGATCCTGCGCGCCAAAGGTCTATCCATGCCCCGCGACCGTCGCCTGTGGACCATCTACGCCCTGCAGGGCATTTTCAACGCCGCCGTGCCTTTCTGTCTTATCAGTTGGGCGGTCCACATCATCTCCGGCGGCCTGGCGGCCCTTCTCCAGGCCACGACGCCCATCTTCACCCTCATTCTGGCCCATTTTTTTATCCACGAAGAGCGCATCAGCGCCACCCGTCTGTTCGGTGTAATGTTTGGTTTCGGCGGCGTGGCGCTGCAGATGCTGCCCACCCTGCGCCAGGGGCTGCACAGGAGTATCTGGGCCCAACTGGCTGTTATTTTGGCCTGCATCCTGTTTGGGGCCATGGCTATTGTGTCGCGGCGCTACCTGCGCGGACAGTCGCCCTGGCTGTCGGCCACCGGCACGTTGACCACCGGGGCGCTGTTCCTGTGGCCGTTCGTGTTGCTCTTCAACCGCCCTTTCAGCCTGTCCGTCTCGTTGCCGGCGTCGGTCGCCTGGTTGGCCTTGGCCCTGTTGGGATCGGTCGTCGCCCGCAGCCTGTATTTCACCATCGTCAACCGTACCAGCGCCACCTTTGTGACCATGGTGATGTACATCCTGCCGGTAACCGGCCTGATCACCGGCGCCCTGCTGTTGGGTGAACACTTGAGTCTGAATCTGCTGTTGAGTCTGGCACTGATCCTGGTCGGCATCTACCTGGTCAACCGCAAACCCGCCGCGGCTGATTGATACCGGCCTGTATCGTTCTCTGCCTCGGCCGCATTTAGGCGACCAGGTCGGTCCCGCTCAGCCGCACGCATTCGGCCCACAGTGCCCGCCGCGTGGCCGGCGAGGATTTCGTCCACGGCAGGAGATTGGTCGTCCGCCGGCAGCGGTCGAACCAGAAGCCACCCGATTGGGAGGCCGGCTCCCGTGCGGCCGCCAGCCACACAATCGTATCTGCTCCCTGCGCCGGGGTGCGCAGGCGATGCCCAAAAAGGCGGCTGAATATCGGCAGGGAACGGCTTAAGCCGGGTGTGTGCACCCAGCCGGGATGCATGGCAAAAATCGAAACCGGTGAGTTCTGCAACCGCTGCGCCCAAAGCTCATTGAGCACCGCCAGTGCCCGTTTCGTTTCGGCGTATGCCAGGGCTCCCCGGTAGCGCCGGCGTTGGAACTGGAGGTCGTCCGGGTGCAACCTGGCGGTGTACATCGCCGCGGAGGACACCAGGATCACCCGCCCCCGCGCCCTGGTCACCAACGGCAACAGCAAATTGGTCAGCGCAAACGGCCCCAGGACGTTGGTGGCAAAGGTTTGCTCGACACCGTCCGCCGACAGCCGGCGCTCGGGCACGAAGATGCCGGCGTTGTTGATCAAGACGTCTAATTGACTCTCGCCGGCAGCCAATTCCGCCGCCAGAGTCCGTACCTGATCCATCGAGCTGACGTCGGCTATGTGCAAGAACACCCGCTGGTTGCCCGTCTGGCTCACAATGGCCTCCCGGGCCACCTTTCCTCGTTCGCTGTCCCGGCACACCAAGTGAACGCCGGCCCCCAGACTGGCCAGCCAGCCGGCGCCGGCCCGCCCAATGCCGGCGCTGGCACCGGTAATGAGACAGGTTTTGCCCCGCATGTCCGCGGCAATGGATTTATCCTCCCACATCCGCTGCCGCAGCAGGTAACCCCAACGGCTGTAATTGGGGAAGACGGTCACGTCCATGAGCCGGTCCAACCAGACATACACATGTTTTGGCATACACTTCCCCCAACCGGTCAACCGCCTTTGCCCCGTGGCGGTTGCGTCTGACTTGCAGATTATGATACATTAGAAATCGCCGCACCTCAATCTTTCCCGCACCTCCAGGACCGGTGTCAACAGTACCCTCAGTGTTTTCAGTGTTCTTAGTGTTCTCAGTGTCTTCAGCGCCTTCAGTGTTCTCAGTGTTCTCAGTGTCTTCAGTGTTCTCAGTGTTCTCAGTGTTTCAGTGTCTTCAGTGTTTCCAGTGTTCTCAGTGTTCTCAGTGTTTTCAGTGTTTTCAGTGTTTCCAGCGTTCTCAGTGTTGTCAGCGTTTTCAGTGTTCTTAGTCTTCTCAGTGTATTCAGCGCCTTCAGTGTCTTCAGTGTCTTCAGTGTTTTCAGTGCCTTCAGTGTTTTCAGTGTTTCAGTGTTTCCAGTGTTTCCAATTCCCGGCCAGGCGCAGCGTTCGGCATTTCTGCAGCCAACGCGGCATCACCTAAGACAGTTTCGTTTGACATTTCGTCCCAACGGGCGTAAAGTCAGGGGCTGCAGGGCTGCTCTCGTCGAAGCCGACGCCGGCAACATTGTGACTTCCACGGCGGGGAGCCTCTAGTAACCGCGACATGCGAACGACAAGATTTGTGCCGCTCGAAGTCGCAGTATTTTTGATAGCCTCACTGCCAGTGAGCTCTTGCGACGGCGAGCCCCCGTGACGTGGCAAATCTGGCGTATCCGCCTTGGGCGTGTTTCGGGAAGAGGACACGCCCGACTTGTGGCCTCAGCCCGCATAGACGATAACGTTACACATTTCAGATCCAGAGAAAAAGTGAGTCATGGATTCTTTCCAACCGCCTGCTAAAGACGATTCCGCTCCCGCAGCTAACATCATCCCATCCAAGAGATTATCCCAGTGGCTGGACAGGGCGGGTGTGCCGGAATCGGCCGTCATTATGCTCACGTCCATATTCGTCGGCGCCGGCGCCGGCTTGGGTTCGGTTCTGTTTCGTTGGCTTATCGCAGGCGTGCAGCAATTGGCGTTCGTCGATTTGGGCGGGCTGCTGTCGGGCATCGCGCCTTACCAGATTGTCCTCATCCCGGCGTTGGGTGGCCTGATCTCCGGCCCGATCATCTACAAGTTTGCCCGCGAGGCCAAAGGCCATGGTGTTCCCGAAGTGATGGAAGCGGTGGCCGTCAAAGGCGGGCGCATTCGTCCCCAGGTGGCGGTCGTCAAGGCCGTGGCTTCTTCAATCTGTATCGGCACCGGCGGCTCGGTCGGTAGCGAAGGCCCGATCGCCCAAATCGGCGCCGGCTTCGGCTCGACCGTCGGCCAGGTATTGCGGCTGTCCGACGACCGCGTGCGCAGCCTGGTGGCCTGCGGCGCCGCCGGCGGTATTGCGGCCGTCTTCAACGCCCCGATTGCCGGCTCCATTTTCGCCCTGGAAATCATTCTGGGGCAATTGCAGGTCCTGTATTTCGGTGCGGTGGTCATCTCGGCGGTCATCGCCGACTACATCGCCCACTTGTTGCTGGGCAATATGCGCACCTTCGCCGTTCCCGAGTACACCTTGGTCAGTGGTCACGACCTGTGGCTGGTGGCGATAATGGGCTTGGTGGCCGCCGGCAGCTCGGTGGGCTTCAGCCGTTTGTTATACTTCACCGAGGACCTGTTCGAATCGCTGCGGTTCCCGGAAGCCCTCAAGCCGGCGATGGGTGGGTTGCTGCTGGGCATCCTCGGCCTGTTGACCTTCAAATCGGGCAGCATGCCCCGCGCCTTCGGTGTCGGCTACGAGACGATTGGCCAGGTGATGTTCGGCCAACTTCCGGTCCAGATGGTTCTGGGCCTGTTCTTTGTTAAGCTATTGGCCACCGTTCTCACCCTTGGCTCAGGCGCCTCGGGTGGTATCTTTGCGCCCTCACTGTTTATGGGCGCTATGATGGGCTCCGTCTTCGGTTATCTGGCTAACCTGGCCATGCCTGGCTCGGTCGCCGCTCCCGGCGCCTTTGCCCTGGTCGGTATGGCCGCCTTTTTCAGCGGCGCCACCCACGCGCCCATGACGGCCATCCTCATCGTTTACGAGATGACCGGCAATTACTCGCTCATCCTGCCCTTGATGCTGGCCACCGTCATCAGTACCCTGGTGTCGCGCCTCATCAGCCCTGATTCTATCTACACCCTGAAGCTCAGCCGCCGCGGCATTCATCTGCGCCAGGGGCAAGACATCGACGTCATGCAGGGCGTTACCGTCGGCGAGGCGATGACCACCGAACTGGAGACCGTACCGCTGGATATGCCGCTGCCCCAACTGGTGGCTGAGTTCGAACGCACGCACCATCACGGCTTCCCGGTCCTCGACCGGAAGGGCGATTTGGCCGGCGTCGTTTCCATCCGTAACGTCGAACGGGCCGGTCGAGAGGGAACGCTCGAGGGCAAAACCGTGGCCGACGTAGCTACCACGGAAAACCTGCTGGTGGCCTATCCGGACGAGCCGATGTGGCGCGCGCTGCGCCGCATGGGCACCCGCGACGTCAGCCGCCTGCCGGTCGTCGAGTACGAGGGATCCCACCGCCTGGTCGGGATTGTGCGCCGGCGGGACATCATCCGCGCCTACAACCGGGCCATCGTCAAGCGCGCCCACCAACAACAACGCGCCGAAACCCTGCGCTTGGACAAGATCGACGGCGGCGGATTCATCCAGGTAGACGTCCCGCCCGAATCGCCGGTGGTCGGCAAACGCATCCGGGACATCAGCCTGCCGGAAGACTGCCTGATTGTCTCGCTCCGTCGCGGCCGCCAGTTGCAGGTGGCTCACGGCTACAGCGTCTTGGAGGCCGGCGACGCAATGACGGTTTTCGCCGACCGCGCCTGCGTCCCCCGCGTCCGGCAGATTTTCAGCGGTGAATTGGTGCCCGAGGCGCATCAGGTTGACGGCGACAAACGCCATCACCAGTTCACTATTCCGGCCGGCGCGATCTGCGCCGGGCGCAAGCTGAGGGACCTGGAGCTTCCTCCCGATACGATTGTGGTCAGCATCCAGCGTGGAGAGGATGTCATCGTACCCCACGGCGATACCCAACTGCGCCCCGGCGACGTGGTCGAAGTCTTCGGCGTGGAGAGCGAGTTGGAGCAGCTTCAACAGTGCCTGTCCAAGTAGCAGACACCTGCCCGCGGGTTTCGGCTATTCGCCCATCACCTGGACGACCAACCGCCGCGACCGCGGCCGGGTGTCGAAGTTGACAAACACGATTTGTTGCCAGGTGCCCAGCGTCAGGCGCTGCTGGACGAAGGGAACGCTCAGCGACGGGCCCAGCAGGGCCGCTCGAACGTGCGCGCTGCCGTTGTCATCGCCCCAGCGCAGGTGGTGGCGGTAGTCGCGGTCCACCGGTGCGATCTCGTCGAACAGGCGCTTGAAATCCAACAGGGCACCCGATTCGTACTCGATAGTCGTCAAACCGCCGGTCGATCCGGTACAGAAGATAACCACCACCCCGGAAGACAATCCGCTATCGCCGACGACATTTTGCACCTCCTGAGTGATGTCCAAGATGTCGCAATTGGGTCCTGCTTCGAGATTGATCTCCTGAGTATAGACCATTCGTTTTCCTCTCTTGCGCAGACATGTTTTCTCCGTAAAATAACACTATAACATGGCCAACGCGATCACCCAATTGGAGGTGAGGCGACTTGCTGACCAACCAGCCTCTGACCCGCCGTCTACAACGTATCCTGGCCGTGTTCCTGTTACTGCTGGCCGTCAGTACCGCCGGCTACGTGGTGATCGAGGGTTACACCTTGCTCGAGGCCGCCTATATGACCGTCATCACTCTGACGACGGTCGGCTTCGGCGAGGTCAGGGCGCTGTCGTCGGCGGGCAGAGTTTTCACAATTGCCGTGATTCTTGTCGGCGTGGGAACGGTCGCCTTCCTGTTCAGCACGATTGCGGAGTATCTCATCGCCGGCGAGTTGGCCGGGACGCTCAGGCAAAGACGTATGTTACATATGATTGATCGGATCAAGGACCACTACATCGTCTGCGGCTACGGGCGCATCGGCGAAAACGTGACCAAGGGCCTGGCTGCCCGCCACCTGCCCATCGTGGTCATCGACGCCGACCCGTCGGCCGTCGAGCGCTGCGAGAGTAGCGGCATTCCGGCCCTGCAGGGAAATGCCACCGAAGATGACCTGCTCCACCAGGCCGGCATCGAACGCGCCCGCGGCCTGGTAGCCGCCCTCAACACCGACGCCGACAACGTGTTCGTCGTCTTGAGCGCGCGTTTTATCAACCCCGACTTGACCATCATCGCCCGGGCCAGCGGCGAAACCGCCGAGCCCAAACTGCGCAA
>CAZHBM010000094.1:0-11161 GCA_964529945.1 uncultured Anaerolineales bacterium
AGCCATCTTAGCGCCATCGAGCCCATACTCGTAATACTCTGCCGTACCGGGCTTAATGTAGGCAATTGTCAGTGGTTTCTCCCCTTCTGCCGGCGCAGCCATCTCTTCCGTAGGTGCTTCAGTAGCTGCTTCGGTAGCCATCTCCGTCGGCGCTTCAGTGGCCGCTTCCGTTGGGGCTTCAGTGGCAGGTTCTTGGACCGCTTCAGTTGCCGCACTCTGTTGTTCTTGCTGTGGGGCCGGAGTCGCAGCTCCCTGGCACGCGCCCAACAGTAGCGAACTGACAATTAGCAACGCGGTGACGATCCATAGTACACTCTGTCGGTTATGCATCGCTTCCTCCTTTTTTGAACCTCGTTAATAAAGGCATTTCCAGGTGACAACTTCGAATGTGACTCTTCTTTCGCCCACCTCCCTTCAGAATTTTGCACTGCAGCAATTCAAGATCGCGTCGGCCAATTTCATCTGCGCTGCGACATCACGGCAACGACGATGACAATGCCCTGGAGTATGTATTGGAAAGCGCCCGAAATGCCGAGGATATTCAGGCTGTTTGAGATCACACCCAACAACAGCACCCCCAACAATGTGCCGACGATGCCTCCCCGGCCGCCCTCGAGTGACGTTCCCCCAACGGCCACCGCCGCAATCGCCTGGATTTCGTAGCCCGTTCCCATCCAGGACTGAGCGGAAGAGATACGTGATGCAAGCATCAGCGCGGCCATTCCAACCAATATGCCGTTCATTGTGTAAACGATTATTTTCAACAGTCTGACGCGAACACCGGCCAGACGCGCAGCCTGGGGGTTGCCGCCTACAGCATAGAGGCGGCGGCCAAAGACCGTGACATTCAAAATAAACGCGCCAAAAATGAGCGTCAGAAAGGCAACCCACACAGGAATAGGCAGATCAAAAGCGACTTTGGCGCGGGACATGTCGACGAAGTTGTCATACAATCCGGTCAGAGGTTTGCCCCCCGAAAGCCCGATCGCTATCCCTTCAAACAAGATCGATACACCAAGTGTGACAACAAAGGGGTGGGACGGACTCCAGGCAGCCAGGAACCCATTGCACATACCGAGGAAACCTGCCAAGGCGACTGCGGCCAACATAATGATTCCCAACGGCGTATCGCTGCCGTTGAGCATCATCAAGCCTGCCACGACGCCCACCAGCGACATCATCGTAC
This sequence comes from uncultured Anaerolineales bacterium, assembly GCA_964529945.1. Classification (GTDB taxonomy): domain Bacteria; phylum Chloroflexota; class Anaerolineae; order 4572-78; family NAK82; genus CAZHBM01. Next base: position 1,187 of record CAZHBM010000094.1, read on the forward strand.
CGATTGACAGATCGATTAGTCCGGCGACCATAAGCATAGTCGTCCCGCCAGCGATGACAGCTAACACGCTCGTCTGCGCCAGGATATTGCGAAAATTCCTGAGCGTGAAAAACACCTCGCTGTTTAGGGCGGTGAAGACGACGATAAACAACAGGACCAAGAACAAGGCAAACAGAGTACGGTTGACACGCACCCAATCCTTCAGCCTGTCTGTAAAATTCTCCTGATGCGTCAATTCTGATTCCACAGCTCGTGTCTTTTCCTTTCTGTCGAACTTGGTCGCCTGACAGCCGTGGCCGCAGCTATGATTTCTTCAGGGTCGAACTGTCCCTCGAAGGTACCCACCATGCGGCCCCGTGAAAGCACCGTGATCTTGTCTGATAAGGTCATCAACTCGCGCAGGTCCGAACTGACCACGATGACCGCAACGCCCTTTCGTGTCTGCTCGCGAATAAAATCGTGGATATCAACCTTCGCACCGACGTCAACACCACGGGTAGGTTCATCCATCACCAAAATGCGTGGCCCGCGCGCTAGGCAACGACACAGAACCAACTTCTGCTGGTTGCCGCCGCTCAATGTGCCCGCCAGCCGGCGCGGCTCCAATGGACGCACGTCCAACCTCCGAAGCAATGGCAAAGAAGCCTTAGCCTCCTGCCCGGCCGTCAGGCAACCGGCCTTGGCATACTTCCAGTGCGATCCCATCAGCGCGTTGGTCGCCAGAGACATGTCCTTGAAAAGGGCACTCCGATGCCTGTCTTCCGGCACCAAAACGATTCCCGAATTCAAGGCATCAATCGGGGACCGAGGCAGATACGACTCGCCGTTGATCGTCATCTTTCCCGAAGTGATCGGCTCCATCCCCGAGATCAATCGAGCCAACCGGCTTCGCCCCGATCCAACGATTCCGAAAAGTCCCAAAGTCTCGCCCGGCCTAATGTCGAATGAGATATCGCGCAGTCTCTGGTTGCTCGAGATGCCCTCCAATACCATAATCGGTTCGCCCTGAAGCTGCTTCCGTGTTTTCCGTTGAGAGAAATCGGTAGCCAATTCCCTTCCTGCAATCAAGGAAACCAACTTGTCCTCATTCAGATCTTCAATCGAGTTGTCTGCGGTGAGATATCCGTCGCGCAGCACGATCACCCTCTGGCATATCTCAAAAATCTCCGCCAGGCGGTGGGAAACGTAAACCACGGCAACTCCTTGCGCAGCCAATCTTCCAATCAGGTCGAACAGTCGCTGCGTTTCAGACGGGCCGAAGACAGCCGTCGGCTCGTCGAAGAAGACCAGCTTCTTGCCTCCGCCAACCACACGTGCAATTTCCACAAATTGACGGTCGGCAGGTAGCAGGTCGCATATCAGAGCTGTAGGTGAGATGTCCGCGCTGGCCATTTCCAGCCATTCCTGGGCAATTGCCTGGGATTGTCTTCGGTTCACCAGTCCATAGCGCCGGGGCTCACGTCCAATCAGCATGTTTTCCATCACCGAGAGTGACGGCACCAGCACCGGTTCCTGCCGGATTGCGCCGATCCCTAACTGATTGGAGAGCATGGGGTTCATACGCTGGTAGGTGACGTCCTCAAAAGCGATCTGGCCTCCATTCGGCGCAACAGCACCCGAAAACATAGCCACCAGAGTCGATTTGCCGGCCCCGTTTTCACCAACCAATCCCAATACCTCTCCGGCGTGGATGTCGAATGACACCTTGTGTACGACCTCAACGCCACTGTACTGCTTGGACAAGTTCACAGCTTGAGCGATTATGCGCTTGCGACTGACATTGTGATTGTTCATAGTCGAATGCTGACCTTATTGCGAGTGTTTTGAGGTACGGATTAGATTAAGTCATCGCGTAATCTGCGAGGAATTTATTGAACGGTGCGCGATGCAGTTGAGTCTCGTATTATGAGTTCGGTGGGGATCATGATTCCCCATTGGCCTCTTTGGTCATTTTCAATCTGGTCGATCACAATTTCCGCGGCTATGCGTGCGATCTCGGTGATCGGTTGGCGAACTGTGGTCAGCGCAGGACTAATCTGACCCGCCATTGGCACATCGTCGAAACCAACTACCGAAAGTTGGTGGGGGCACACAATCCCGGCTTCTTGCGCGGCGCGCAACACGCCGGCCGCCATGTCGTCGTCTCCGGCCACAATCGCCGTCGGAGGATTCACGAGGCTGAGAAGGCTCCGTGCGCCGCACGCCCCAGAATCAAATGACCAGTCACCCTGTTGAATTAATTCAGGATCCAGTGGAAGTCCGGCCTCCTCCAATGCTTTCTTGAAACCAATGTACCGGTCGGTAGCCGCCTGATGATCGGGATGCCCGATGATTATGCCAATCCTGACATGTCCGAGGGCTATCAAGTGTTTCGTCGACTCGTAGGCTCCCAACTCGTCGGTGGCAGCTATCCACGAATGATCTTCGGCCCGCAACCGAGGCGAGAGAGCAACATAAGGGATGCCCATTTCGGTGAGCTTACTGTTCAGCATCGGGGAATCGCCACAAGGGGCGGTCAAGAGCGCACCATCCACAATTTTCCGGTCGAAAAGCTGGAGCACATCCTCAACTTGACGTTCATCCCGAGTATCCAGTCTGAATAAGCTGCACTGGTAGCCACGCTCCTCACCAACGTCCATGAGGCTGTTGATGACCATCATCAAATAGGGAGGGGTAGCGCCGAAAAAGAAAAGGCCCAAGGTGGCCGACCGACCGCGTGCCAACCTCTGGGCCCACAAATTAGGGACAAATCCCAATTCTTCGGAGGCTGTTAGTACTTTTTGGCGTGTCTTTTCCGCAACACTTTTCTCGTTGTTGATGACTCGGGAAACGGTCTTGGGAGAAACGCCAGCTCTCTTAGCCACATCGTAGAGGGTTACACCCACGAGGATACCCCCTGTAGAAACATACTAAAATCTAGTTCATTTTATGACATCGGTGTCATTTTATCACGAAATATCCACTTTGTCAATAGAATAGGAGAGTATCTCATTCTTCAGGAGAGGATTCCCGGACCAACCGTTAGAAGATACTGCCAAACAAATACCAAAACGCGAACGCCAGAATCATTGCCGCCACGATCAAAAGCAGAAGCAAGGCACTGAAATCCACGCAATATTTTCGGATAAATGATCCGCCAGGAAAGAGTAGACACAGTTCCGGATTGTCGGGGTGGTAGTATACGGTAACCGGTCCCCCCTCCTCGATGTCCGCCAATCGATCGATCATATGATGCCGTGGCACCCCAATGGAGAGGCGACCGGACCTGTAGGTCCGGTCTTCCAGACAATACTCGTAGATAGGTGCGTAATATTCTCTCAAACGGCCGCCGGGGTACAACCGAAACCGCCGCCTGCGCAAGCGAACGATGACACCCTCAACATTGGGCCAGGCGTTACTTTGCTCGGCGATCACCTCTTGGGCAGCCAGCCAGTGCCCGGCCAGAATGAGCCCCACCAAGACCAGGACCGGCCCCAGCTCCGTAACCAACATTCGAGGTCACCGTGGTTTCGCTGGCCTGACCCACACCTGGTTGCTATGAAAAGTGCTTTGTCCCGCCATGTCGGCCAGGGCATCCGAAGTTGTCCAGTTCACGTTGCGCCCCCCATCCGCCTCTCGCCAGGGGTCCAACTTCGACCAATGGCCTTTCGGTGAAGCGACCACGCCCGGGCGCACCCCATCGGTGATAACCGCCAGCAGGCGACACCAGCCGCGCCCGTTTTCGACAATTACGACCATTCCATCTTCCAGATTGCGGGCGGCCGCATCCCAGGGATGAATCTCCAGCCTGGGCATCCCTTGATAGCGCAGGCACGAGGAGCGGCCGGCAAAACTACTGCTAATGAAATTGTGCGCGCCCCCGCAAATCAGGTTCAGCGGTCCGGGGTCTGCATCGAACGATTGATCTCCGGGCGGGTCATAATCCAACCGCTCCGTCCAATCAGGAAGCGGCTCAAGACCCTCCGCTTCCATCGAGGACGAATACAACTCCACCTTGCCGCTGGAGGTTGGGAACCGGCTATCGGCAAACGGTACCTCCGTCCATTGGTCCAACAACACAAACCCCTGTGATTTCAGTTGCGCCAACGTGACGCCCTGCAACAGCGGGTTGTGCGCAGCCGTAGCAGCCAGCACTTCCTCGATCACCTCATCCGGAGTCTGGTACATCCAGGGCCGGTCACAGCCCATGGCCCGCGCCAACAGTCCCATCACTTCCCAGTTGCTCTTGCTTTCTCCCAACGGCGCGATGGCCGGCGCGTTGTAACCCAGGCCAACGAAGCCGTACGGTTTGTGCAGGTCGGTTTGCTCCAGTTGCGACGTGGCCGGTAGCACGATATCGGCATAGTCAGCCGTATCCGTCAGGAACAGATCGTGAACCACGGTGAAGAGGTCGGGTCGAAGAAGGCCGGCGGCGACTTTACCGGCGTTGGGGGTGGATACGGCCGGGTTGGCACCAAACACAAACAACGACTGGATCGGCGGATCCTGCACTTCACCCAACAAGGCCGCTCCCAGTCTGTTCATATTGACGACTCGGGCGGGTGGCGGGCACTCACCCCAATGGTTGACGGCTTCCTTGTCCCAGCGAATCACGTCGCTGGCACTGTGATCCAGTCCGCCGCCAGCAATCCCATACTGGCCTGTCAGCGCCGGCAGCGTTGCGATGGCCCGAACGGTCTGGCCGCCGGTGAGGTGACGCTGCACGCCGTCACCGATCTTGATCAGGCCGGGCCGCAGTGTGGCGTAAAGGTGCGCCAGCTGCACAATGGAGTCTTCCTTTAGGCCACAAATGGCGGCCACCCGATCGGGAGGATAGGCTTCGAGACGTTCCTTCAGCGCCGGCCAGCCGACCGTGTTCTGCTGCAGCCAGTCCTCGTCGTGAAGGCCGGCTGCCACCATGACGTGCCCCAGGCCCAATGCCAGCGCCGCATCCGTTCCGGGAACCGGCGCCAGGTGAAGGTCAGCTCCCAGCGCGGTCCGGGTCCGCAACGGATCGATCACGACCACCTGTGTCCCGTTGCGTTGCGCCTTTTTGAGGAAAGGCAGGAAGTGCGGCCCGGTTGACGCCGGATTGGTGCCCCACAACAGCACCAGGCGGCTGTGCGACACATCCGAATAGGCTGGGCTGTGCCGGCCTCCGACCGTGGCGCGCACCGCAAACTCGGCCGCCGCCCCGCAGATGGACCGCTGTAACTGGCTGGCACCCAGCCAATTCCATAGCCTGGCGCTGGCCACCGTCATCTGCACCAGCCCCAGCGTCCCGGTTGCGCTGTAGGGCAAGATGGCGGCTGCTCCGTAGCGGTCGATGATCAGCCGCCAACGGTCGGCGACCTCGTCGATCGCCTCTTCCCAGGAGATCCGCTGCCAGGCACCCTCCATACTCCCGGACTGGGATCCCTTGGCACCGACCCGCCGCATAGGATGGGTCAGGCGTTGGGGGTCATAAACGTGATTCAAGTAATCGTTGACCTTACCGCATAACCAACCCTGCGTCACCGGATGGGCGGCGTTGCCCTCTATCTGCGTTGCCCGCCCATCGCTGACCTGGGACACAAAGCTACACGTGTCCGGGCAGTCGTGAGGGCAGGTTCCGAAAACCTCCCTGGGCATTGACATCATTTCTCGATTTCCATACCCTTGAACGCTTCTACCTGGCCGCGAATGGCACGCTCGGTCGGCAAACGTTCGATGCTGGAAGCGCCGAAGAAACCAACCACACCCGGCATCTTTTTCAAGGCCCGAGCCACGTTGTCGGGTTCGTCGAACGGGCCGCCGTGGCAGATGACCATCAAGTTCTCGCGCACGCTCCAACCGGCGCCGGCCATAGCCATTACCTTGTCGACGGCCTCATCCAACGTGTCGGCGACGCTGGCCCCGATGCTGCCCGACACGGTCGTGCCCACGTGGGCCACCAGCAAGTCGGCACCGGCCTCGGTCATTGCCCGGGCCTCATCCGGCGTGAACACGTACGGGGTGGTGAGCATATCCAGCTCATGGGCCAGCGCAACCATCTCGATCTCCAAACCATAGCCCATACCGGTCGCTTCCAGATTGGCCCGGAAGCGGCCTTCAAATAACCCGACCGTTGGAAAATTCTGCACCCCCGAGAAGCCCATCTGTTTCAACTGCTGCAAAAACAGAGGCATCAAACGCATCGGATCCGTGCCGCATACACCGGCCAAAACCGGCGTATTCTTCACCACCGGCAGTACCTCCGCAGCCATGTCGACGACGATCGCGTTGGCATCGCCATAGGGCAGCAGACCGGCCATAGAGCCGCGGCCTGCCATACGAAAGCGCCCCGAGTTGTAGATGATGATCAGGTCGGCTCCGCCTGCCTCGGCGAATTTGGCCGAAATGCCGGTGCCGGCGCCACAGCCGACGACCGGCCGGCCGGCCGCGACCTGCGCCTTCAAACGTTTCAGAATTTCCTGCCTGGGTATGCCAATGGATTTCACTGTCTTCTCCAATCTCTTATCCAGCCTCTCGCCGGTATTGTGAAAATATCACACCTGTATTTATGTCAAGTGGAAAGCATAGACAACAGTTCTTCGACAGCCCGGTCCGCAAATCTCGTCTCGTTGATGTTGGCGTCAACCTCGATCACAGGGATTCCGGCATCCGCCTGGTCTCTAATGACCTGAAAACAAGCCTGGTCGGCCTGAGGGTCCCAGAAAGAGCCGCCCGGGCTGTCCAACTGCGATACACCTTTCAGCGGCAGGAGTATGGCCACCGGCCCCGTCGATGCGTTTGCCGCCTGAGCAATCCTGGCTCCAATGGCCCGATTCTCTTCGACGTTGGTTCGCAACAGCGTCACGTCCGGGTTCCACTCGTACAGCAGGCGATTCTGGTAGCGCTCGGGCACGGTCTGGCGTCCCCAAAAATTAGCCATATCAACGCAACCGGGCACCAAAACGGTCGGAATGCCGGCCCGGGCGGCCGCGTGCAAGCGATCCGATCCGGCCGACATAACGCCACCGCACACTTCATCGGCCAGCTCGGTGGTGGTGATGTCCAGATTGGCCAGCAAAAAGCCAGAGTCAATCAGGGACTCCATCGTACGCCCACCGCTACCGGTCGCGTGAAACACCAGCACTTCATAGCCGGCAGCCTCGAGTTGCGCCTGAGCGCGCTGCACGCAAGCCGTGGTATTGCCAAACATGCTGACGCAAATGAGGGGCTTGTCGGCACTCACCGAGAGCGCCGGGCGAGACACCATGCCGGCAATAGCGGCCGCCGCATTGGCATAGATCGGCCGGCTGATGCGATTCAAGCCGGCCACGTCCACTACGGCCGGCATCATCGTGATATCTTTGGTGCCCAAAAAACCCGAAATATCGCCCGACCCGGCCACGGTGGTGACCATCAGTTTGGGAACGCTGATCGGTAGTGCCCGCATTGCGCGGCAGGCCAGGGACGTCCCGCCCCCGCCGGCCATACCCAGAATGCCGCCCAGCCGTCCCTTGTCAAACAGGTCGGCGACGACTCGCGCCAGGCCGTCGCTCATCACGCGCATCGCCATCGTTTTGTCGCCCAACCGGCGAAGATCGGACAGGTCTCCTCCTCCCGCACGGGCCACAATTTCATTGCTGATGTCGGGCGCGAACGCCGGCTCACCCAACACGCCGAAATCGACGACCAGTGTGGGCAAGCCGTACGATTGAATAAGGTCACGCACAAACTGGAACTCGGCGCCCTTGGTATCCAATGCGCCGACCAATACCACCGGCTTGGGCAAATGGTTCTCCTCTGCTACGTGTCAGTGCCGACGAGCTCGGCGCTCACGCGCCACAGTCGTCGCGCCGTCTCCTCGTTTTTGGCTTTGGCGGCCGGCTCAACTTGTTGCTTGCGGACGAAATAGGCGCCGCTCACATTCGATACATCGGGCGAAGTCGCCAAATAGACCGGGGTGGCCGCCCCATCCTGCACCGGTGCACCGCCGCCGAAATGGACGTGCAAGAGCTTGGTGTCGACTACGCCCGGGTGCAGGCAGTTGGCGGTGACTCCGGTTCCCCCCAACCGCCGCGCCAGCTCGCGGGTGAACAATACGTTACACAGTTTGGAGGTCGCGTAGACCGCCTGGCCATCAAAATGGCTTTTCGACTGCAAATCGTCGAAATCCAGCCGGCCCGATTGGTGGGTCATCGAGCTGACGTTGACGATCCGGGCCGGGCTGCTCTTCTTCACAAGATCCAGCAGGAGGTTGGTCAACAAAAACGGCGCCAGGTGGTTAACCGCAAACGTAACCTCAAAGCCGTCTTCCGTTTCTTCACGCCGGCGCATTTGCACGCCGGCATTGTTGATCAATACGTCCAACCGGTCGGTCAACTCCTGAACCCGGCCGGCCATAGCGCGCACCTGGCGCATGGATCGGAAATCGGCCACAACAAAGTCCAGCCGGTCATTACCCGTCTGGTGGCTTATCTCCCGGAGTACCCGCCGGCACTTTTCGGCGCTACGCCCGTGCAGGAGTATTTTGGCACCGGTCTGTGCCAGCTCGAGTGCCGTCTCCCGGCCAATACCGTCGGTAGAACCCGTCACCAACATCGTCTTGTCACGCTGTGCCTGCGCCACGATCGAAATATCCTTTCCGTATCTCCAACGATAGCCCGACCAGAGTCAAGACGCTACCTGTCTGTTTCTCCAAGCCACTAGCCGCCTTGCGGCCAGTTAAGTACCATCGATCTCTGCACCACCGTTTCCGGCGATTCAACCCAGTCGTAAGGCATACCGCTCCGCCGGGTCGCGATGTGCGCCAACGCCTCCTCACCGGCCATACCGTGACGGATCAAATAACACCCCACCACCGTGCCGGTGCGTCCGATCCCGGCGTAGCAGTGCACGTAAACAGCACGTTCTTGGGCAATGGCGTCGTCGATGGCATCCAATATTTCCACCATCCTGGCCGATGACGGAATGTCCTTGTCGCGAACCGGCCACTGTTGGTATTCGCAGGACAACTGCAGACTCTCGGCTGCCTCGGCCAGCAGTTGTTGGTACGGCCTGAGGCCGAATTCGCCCGGCTCGGTTAGATTTACAAACAAACCCACGCCGGCCTCAAGCAGGCGGCGCAGCCGCCAGTGACTGGCGCCTTCGTTAGGCTCTCGCGGGTACTCCCCGGCCAATAACCGGCCGGGAACGGCCCAATACGTGCCCGGATGCGGCGCTTTGCCTTCGATGAATGAATCGTTCAAATTGTCTCCGCCTCGATAAAACGCCGTCATTTTCTCCGGCGTTGTTTTCAGTAGTGGTAACCAATTCACGGGTCGAGCGCACCGTCGCGGTCCCCGGGGTTTCTGGCCGCGGGGCGTGTATCCTCCGCTGGCAAAGGGTCGGATCGGCTGGCAATGTACGTGGCCACACCACCAGACACCAAATAGACGATTATTTCGCCCAGCGGTCCCAGAATGGGTCCTCCGACCAGCGTGTACGCACCGGCCAGGATAAAGGGCACCACCGCCCAGCCTGACGTGTTTTTCCGGCTGCGGTACCATTGGAAGGCCGTGATCAATCCCCCAACGGTGACCACGGCAGCGTCGTCCACCGGTCCCAATAGCACATCGGGAACGACTGCATAGACGGCGCTGAACAGGAAAGGCAACGCGGCGTTCACCAAGGAAGGCCGGGCGATAGACAGGCTGAACCAAATGGCGACGCCAAACAGCACCAGGAAGACCAGGCCGCCGGCAATGGCGCCTGTTTTGAAGTCCCGGCTCGCCCATCCAAGCGCCAGAGCCACCACCGGCAACACCAATGCCGCCAAAAACCCGACAATCGCCAGCCAGACTTTTATCCGGTCGCTCACGTCTCACCTGCTCTCTCCACTCGCTGCCGGTCCCGTGACCGCTTTGTCCATTATACCATCAAGTCCGGGCATCATCCATAAGTGAGGCACCGAGGATGTGTCCCATTTTCTTGGTAGAAAACCAGAAGAGCCGGTGGCCGGTTTCATCTCTATTTTATCTTTTGTGGGCG
>CAZHBM010000095.1:0-7924 GCA_964529945.1 uncultured Anaerolineales bacterium
CGGAATGGACTGGATGCCCGCACGAAAAACCTCGGAAATGAAGGCGCTGTAACCAACCGTCAAAGCCAGAATCGCTCGAAGTGTAAAATTGAAATTGCGCACTGAAAAATCGGCCAACCAAATACCTGCAAATGCCAGAACACGGGTCGCAATCAAAACATGTCCCATTCCGTTGACGACCGCCACCAACACCGGAGCACCCACAAATGCTATGTAGTAAAGAATGAACAACATCGGCAGCCCGCGCACGATTTCCACGTAGAAAGATGCGATCTCGCGCACCGCCCGCCGGCTGGAGATACGCATAATTCCCAGTATCAGCCCCAATATGACCGCTGCAACATAGGCAATGACTGAGACGTAGATGGTGATGATAACGCCCTGGACAACCGCCTGGAAGATTATCCGGTAGTTGTCCTGGTTCACGACAAGCCATACCATAACCAGACCCAGCAAAGCGGCAGCCAATAACCAGTAGGGCACACGATCGAGAAAGCGGGTTACCGGTGCCAGGCGGGACTCTCGCGGCGGCATTGATTGCCAGGGGAGCTTCGTGTCTTGGGTCATAACAAATCCCTCCGCTGCGTTAACGCAACGATCAAAAACAGAGGCCCGGCACCCGAGTCAGCCACCTACCCAAACCTTGGATAGCATTGCCGGCGACTCATCGTGCCGAGCCTCAGAGCTTCAGGTGGTTCCATAAGTCTTTCTGGAAACACTCACCCCATTGTTTGATCGGGTTGGATAAAGATCCTTATTGAGCTGACGGATCATAAAGGAAGAACCAGCGATTGTTGAGCATGTCGATGTACCCGTCTTCCTTCATAGTGGCGATGGCCTGGTTGAAGGGCGCCACCAAATCCGAACCAGGCGTGAAGATGAACCCAAACTCCTCCGTCCCCAATGGGTCGCCCACAATCTTCAGCTTATCCGGGTTGGCGCCAATGTACCCCTGGCTCGAAGCCGCATCCATCAACACCATGTCGACGTCCCCGGCTAACAGCGCTTGCACCGCCGCCCCAAAGTTCTCAAACAACTTGATCCGCGGGTTGGCCTCATCTCCATCCAGTACCTCGTATACCGCCACGTAGAAATTCGTCGTCCCCGTCTGCGAACCAATCAACAAATTCTCGTCAGCCGCAAACTCCGCCGGCGTGCTGAACCGGTCCTCACCCGCACGCACCAGCATGTACTGCTGCGATACCATGTACGGGTCCGAGAAATCCACCTGCTCCTTGCGCTCGTCCGTGATGGTGATACCGTCCATCCCCACGTCGAACTGCCCTGTCTGTACCGCAGAGATCATCGTATCCCACGATGCCAACTGCCAGTCAACCACACAGTTCAATCGCCGGCAGATCTCGTTCGTCGCGTCGTATTCCCAACCGACGCTATCCCCCGTCGCCGGGTCAACAAAGTTCAGCGGCGTATATGCGTTCTCCGTCACCGCCACCACCGTCCGGCCATCAAGATTGGGCAATTCGTCGTAAATGTCCGGGCCGTTGGGATCAGTCAGGAAGAACCATTTGTTGTTCAGATAATCCAGGTAGCCGTCGGTTTTCATCTGGGCGATGGCCTGGTTGAAGGGCGCCACCAAATCCGAACCAGGCGTGAAGATGAACCCAAACTCCTCCGTCCCCAATGGGTCGCCCACAATCTTCAGCTTATCCGGGTTGGCGCCAATGTACCCCTGGCTCGAAGCCGCATCCATCAACACCATGTCGACGTCCCCGGCTAACAGCGCTTGCACCGCCGCCCCAAAGTTCTCAAACAACTTGATCCGCGGGTTGGCCTCATCTCCATCCAGTACCTCGTATACCGCCACGTAGAAATTCGTCGTCCCCGTCTGCGAACCAATCAACAAATTCTCGTCAGCCGCAAACTCCGCCGGCGTGCTGAACCGGTCCTCACCCGCACGCACCAGCATGTACTGCTGCGATACCATGTACGGGTCCGAGAAATCCACCTGCTCCTTGCGCTCGTCCGTGATGGTGATACCGTCCATCCCCACGTCGAACTGCCCTGTCTGTACCGCAGAGATCATCGTATCCCACGATGCCAACTGCCAGTCAACCACACAGTTCAATCGCCGGCAGATCTCGTTCGTCGCGTCGTATTCCCAACCGACACTATCCCCCGTCGCCGGGTCAACGAAGTTCAGCGGCGTATATGCGTTCTCTGTCACCGCCACCACCGTCCGGCCGCCCAGGTCAGGCAGGCGCAGCGTCTTTGGGGTCGCGGCAAGCTGGGACTGTTTCTGGGCACTGTAATCGGAGACGAGTTGGCCGGCTTCTTCAGCCGGCGGAATCCAGAGGCTCTGCCCCACGCGAAGATAGTTGGGATTGTTGATGACCTGGAAATTCTCATCATCTGCCGCTTTGGTGTTTGTTGCCAGGAAAATTGCCGGCCAACTAGCGGGGCTGCCATAATACTTCTCGGCCAGCTTGCTCAACGAGTCGGCTGCCTGTACGGTGTAGATTCTTCCCGTATCTTCCTGAACCGGCGGAGCGGCACTGACCGTCCCCGCCAAGACCAAAGGCAAGACCAAACACAACAGTAGCCACGCTGTCAGAAAGCGATTGCGTGTTCTCATGAAGTTACTCCTCCCGCATTTTGATTTGGTTTGAACCAAAAAAACGACACTGGAAAAGATAGACCGAAGACAGTGATGGTGTATTTGGGGACCTAATGTTAGTTCCGTCGACTGGCAAGGGGGTATCGAAAGAAACAACTCTGTCGGCTGCTGGTCCCACACCGATACTGATATATTCTGTAATATACCCGAAAGAAGACAAGTCGTCAAAACCTTTTCTGCGAGACAAAAGTCACCTTTTGTGGTATCCTTAATCTCGTTTCATGCAACGATGCATGTTTGCGGCATAAGGAAAAAATCTCGCCCGGCTATGTTTTGGGATAACGGAAGGATTGGGATGGTATCAGAGCTGAAAGCCACTTTCGAGCAACAGATAACGACCTATTTGCAGGCCCGTTTCACCCTCATCGTCATCGTCACGTCGGAGGAGGAACGTGCCTTGCAGACCATTAAGGCAGTTTGCCGCCAGACCCAGCGCGATTGCCTGGCCTGGGACGTGGCCGACGGATTTCAGGTGCTGGTCGGCAACCGTCCCGCCCCACCCGCGCGAGACCCACTGACCGCGTTGGAGGCGATCGACAAGAGCGAGGCCAGTAGTCTCTTTGTCTTGAAAGACTTCCAGGAGCTTTGGGACGATCCCCGCATACGGCGAAAATTACGCAACGTGGCCCAACGGCTCAAATACACCACCTCGTCCATTGCCATTACGGCCACCTCGTCCCAAATTCCTAATAGTCTCAGCAACGAAGCGGTGGTGGTCGAACTACAGGCGCCTGATGCCGAGGAAATCAGTGAAGTTCTGGACAACCTAACCCGGGCCCCCGGCGTCAAAGTCAATCTGACGACTCTGGGCCGCGAGAAGATGGTGCAGGCGGCCTTGGGGCTGACAACGGCCCAGGCTCAACGAGTCTTCGCCAAGGCGGTCGTGCAGGATGGCGTGTTGGATGATCGTGACATTCATATCATCACCGAAGAGAAGAAACAAATCATCCGGCAAAGCCAGGCACTGGAGTTTTACCCGGTGACGGAGACACCCGACAACGTAGGTGGGCTGGACGTCTTGAAACAATGGCTGCGGATAAGGGAACGCGCTTTTTCCCACGAAGCCCGCGCCTACGGCCTGCCGTCGCCCAAGGGAATTGCCCTTATCGGCATCCCGGGCACCGGAAAAAGCCTGACGGCCAAGATGATCGGCGGCCTGTGGCGATTGCCGCTGCTGCGCCTGGATGTGGGTGCCCTCTTTGGCAGCCTGGTCGGCGAATCGGAGGAACGCACCCGCCGGGCGTTGCGCGTGGCCGAAACCGTGTCGCCGGCAGTCGTTTGGATCGATGAGATGGAGAAAGCGCTGGCCCACGGCGGCCTCGACAGCGGCACCAGCACGCGCGTGTTCGCGACCATACTGACCTGGATGCAGGAAAAAACGGCCCCTTGTTTCGTCGTCGCCACCGCCAACGATATCGCCAGCCTGCCGCCCGAGTTGCTGCGCAAAGGGCGCTTTGACGAGATTTTTTTCCTGGATTTGCCCACGGCTGAAGAACGCCAGCAGATATTTGCCGTTCACCTGCGCAAGCGTCACCGCTTGGCCGAGGACTACGATGTGTCGAAACTGGCCGCAGAATCAGAGGGATATGTGGGAGCTGAGATCGAGCAAGCCATCATAGATGCGATGTACGCCGGGTTCAATCGTGGCGAAGAATTCACCACCGAGGATATCTCCAGGGCCATCCGGCAGCAAGTCCCGCTTTCTGTTTCACAACGCGAGACCATCGAGGCACTGCGCGATTGGCTGCGGCAAGGCCGAGCCCAATCCGCCTCGTTCAACGAAATTCGCGAAGCGGAACGACAATTCGTACCGCTGCAGATCAGCGGCCAACCCAATCGCGCACCTTGAAACAGAGAGGCGGGCGCCTTCTAACGCCAACCTATCCAGCGGAAAAGAACCGTTAAAACATATTGAGGAAAATATCTGAATTGCCTATCTATGAGTGAAAAGACTATACAGGAAGCAGTCGCCAAACTGACCACCACCCTGGTCAACACACAATCGGCGGAAATCATTGAAAGTCTGACAAACGCCCTGACCACAATCGACGATCCGGATATCCGCGCCGGTGTGTTGCAGGTACTGAGGCAATTGGACCGGCCTGAATGTACCGACGTGGTCTGCCGGTTATGGGCAGAAACACGCCATCCGGAACTGGAAGCGCTGATGGTAGAGACCGGATGGACGGCGGAAACGTCCGACGAACTGGCAGTGTTGACGGTCCTCAAAGCCGGACAGATTAGCGAGTTGACCGACAGTCCTCCGCAGCGTATAGGCATACTGTTGAAGGCCACTCAAGATGCGGACGCTGTCATCAACCAGAACGCCCGCATCGTCCTCGAATCCCTGACCCGCCCTGCGAGCAGGGAAGAATTGTGCCGGTTAGTGATAGAGGAAGACAACGCGCCGGCCGCCGAAATCGCCGTGGCTGCCGGCTATGCACCCCGTTCACCGGAAACCAGAGCGCTCTTCTACCTGCTGACAGAGCAGTGGCAGGCTTATGAGGCGCTCGACTTCGATGCCAGCCTCCTCAAGGTGGTCTACGAAGCCGGCGACGAATCTCTGCGTCGCCGGATTGCGGAATTCGCCCGCCAGGGAGGGCGAGTAGAGTTCGTCCAGGTGGTGGCCGGAAGCCGTCACCAACGCCGTCTATCCGACATCACATCTGACGAGTGGCATATCGTCCTTTCCCTGCTGGGGCGCCACCGCCGAGGCGAGCACATGTGGCAATTGGCCCAAGTTGCCCCGCCGACGTGGAGCAGCCGGCTGCTGCAACAAATGCACGCCCTGGGCATAGAACCAGAAGCGACCGGCGAGAAAGAGGGCTGGCAGGAGCTCAGCCGGCTGGCCGACGCCTGCACCGGGCCGCGACCGCCGTTGGGAGGCCTGGCCAGGCTGCACAAGCGTTTCCTGGGGCACACCGGTAAGATCTGGGACGTAGCCTTTGGTCCGGCCCTTCATCAACGGACGAATAGTGACTCGAACGCAATCGAGGCGGCGCCGACACTCATCAGTGCTAGTAAGGACGGCACCATCCGCTTCTGGCGATTCGACGAAGACGAAGTCATCCGCACACTGGCGGGCCACACGGATTCCATCGAGCATCTGGAGGTCGTCACTCCCGGTTCCCCCCAAGGTATCTCCTGGCTGGTCAGCAGTGGCGACAACTGGCAACCGAAACCCACCGCCTCAGAAGCCGTCCAATTGTGGGAGATGTCCGACGGTTTCGCTGTAACGACGCTGAACAAGTGTGGGCCGGCTTTTGCGGTAGCTCGCCAAGAAACCCGCGACCACAACGACACCTTTGTGCTCATAACAGGCGGCAAGGATGGTAGCGTGCGCTGGTGGAGCTTGCCCAAGGGCCGCGCGTTAAGGCGTAGCCGTCACCACAAACAAGCCGTCAACCGTCTGGTCACCAGTCCCGACGGCCAGCTTCTGGTCAGCGGCAGCGAGGACTCGACCTTGCACTTGTGGCAAGTGGAAGACGGCACAGCCTTGGCCCGGCTGAGTGGGCACAAAGGCGCCATTTGGGACGTAGCGATCAGCTCAGATAGCCGACTGGTGGCAAGCGCAAGCCACGACCATACCATTCGCCTGTGGACGCTACCCGATGGAAGCTCGAAAAAGGTGCTCGCCGGTCACGAGCACGGCGTGTCAAATCTGCTGATTATTCCGGGAAACGCGACACAGGTGCCTGGGACGGCGGATGCAGGTGCCCACGACCTGCTGATCAGCGCCAGTACTGACAACAGTATTCGATTTTGGCAATTGCCGGACGGGAAACCACTTGCCAGCCTGTCGGGCCGAGGGCCGGTGAGCGCCAGTCCCGATGGGCGTATCTTGGCCGGCCGTGGGATCAGCGGCGAAATCTGGTTGTGGCAATTACCGGATGGCTTGCCGTTGAAGACACTGGATACCAACCCACTCAGGTCGGAAACGTTGGTTGCCAGCCGTGCGGTGACCTGCATCAAATTCAGCCCCGATGGTCAATGGCTGGCAAATGGATGCAACGATGGCAGTGTGTGGTTATGGACGTCCGACCTCCTGCGTCTGTGCGCCACCCCTATTCCACAGACGTCAGTCGCTGATATTCAGTGGGCGCAGGAAGTATTGGCAACCGGCGGTATGACGGCCGAGGAACGAGCGTGGTGCGAGTTCGTACTGGCGCTTATGCGGTGGCGGCGGCGTTATGACATTGCCCTTGAAGATCTGCCGACCCACATCGCTATTGGTGAGTTTGATATCGAGATAGAACAGTGTTAAAGCACATAATCGCGCGGTGGAAAACACGGCTGAAGAATATTCGAGAAAGCCGGAACCCGAAGATCGAAGCGCTCCTGCGGTCTTCCAAGGTTTTTGCCCGGGCCAATGTTTCCCAAGCTGCCGCGGGTATGGCCTACTACGCGTTTTTTTCCCTTTTTCCTCTGTTGCTCCTCATAATAGCCATTCTAAGCTACATACTCAGGAGCCAGGCGATGCAACAGGAAGTTCTCCAGTCTATACAGAGTGCCTTGCCGGTATCGCAGAAATTGGTGCAAGAGAACATCCAGCACGTATTGGACCTGCGTGGACCGGTTACCATCGTCGGTTCGGTGACGCTGCTCTGGTCAGCCAGTGGTTTCTTCTCGGCACTGGTGAGGAATGTCAACCGCGCCTGGACAGAAGATGACCACTATGGCTTCGTCAGCCGCCGGCTGGTCGCTTTCAGTATGGTGCTCAGCCTGGCCCTCCTACTGCTGGTCTCGCTGATCGCCAGGACCGCATTGAATGTGGTGCCCACACTGGTCAGCCAATTGGGTCTTACAGCCCCGGGCAGTCAGGATACGATCCGGGCGACTCTCCTCAATTTGATGCCGTTTTTTCTACGTTTCATCGCCTTTCTCGGTCTGTATCGGTTGGTGCCGGCCGACCCGGTCAGTTGGACGGGCGCACTGGGGGGCGCAGCCATAGCATTCGGTGCTTCGGAAGGCATAACCTATGCCTTCACCTGGTACGTTACCAGCGGTACCGCCACTTATGAGTTGATCTATGGCTCGCTGGGTAGAATCGTCGCCCTGATGTTTTGGATATACCTGAGCAGTTGGACGGTATTGGTTGGCGCTCACGTCAGCGCGACAATTGATCGGGTGCGACGAGCCGAGGGACCTCCAACATAATCGCCTGACCGGCGAGTCGCCGCCAGATGCGTCCCAAATCTCTTCAGGAGAAATATGACCAAGCCAAGGCCTGGGTGCGAAGTGAGTTTGTGAGAGGCAGTTCACACACTGTTTCCAGGAGTACATAGAATC
>CAZHBM010000095.1:8024-11035 GCA_964529945.1 uncultured Anaerolineales bacterium
ATCTACCAAGAGAATGCGACACCCCCGTCGCCGGCCCGCTATTTGTCAAATCGGGGTTTATCTGCTATAATTGCAAACTTGGTTTGAATGCATTGGCGCCTGCCTGACGTATCAAAAACGAACAATCGGATTAGTATTCTCTGGGCCGGGATTTTGAGGGTGACGCAAGAATCCAGTTGACCTGTTGTCCGCCAGACTCGGAAGATAGGGAGATTAATTCCCGTGACACAACGCGAAACTCAAACAGCAAGATATTGGCAACAGTTTTCTCTAACGTCCGACGACGTGGAGTTTTTGTTCAAAATGCTGGTAGAAAGCAGCCAGCCGCATTCCACTCAAGACTTGGCAGTCGCGCTGATCGAGCATCGCTGCCAGCAGGAAGAAGTGGCTATGCGCGCCGACATCAAGGACGGCATCATCTACCAGCCCCAGGGCAGCTTCCGAGATGGTGATGAGCTAGTTTTCCCGCGCTTTCAATACGCTGCCGGAAAGGTTGTCGGCCAGCGCACCGGCCACAACCCGCAGTATGGCGATTTCACCGTCATTCAAGTGGAGTTCGAAGAACCGGTGGGGACTCGCGAGTTCGCTGCCGACTTCGCCCACGCCCACCCCTTGAATCTGGGTGACGGGCAAGCACTGGCCGAGGCCGAAGGCATCGCCTCTCCGGCTGAATTGGCGACGCTCTACGGCAATCTGGTTGTGCCCAAACTGGAGGCTGGCCTTCAAAAGCAGGAAGACTTCCTATTTTTCCGCGACCAGTGGTTCCTGAAGGATATGTCCGTGGCGATCCACGCCGGGCACCTGAATATTGCGGAGGCTGCGATTGATATTCAGGATCAGCCACTGTCGGCAGTGGCTCTGTTGAAGGATTTTGACGACCTGCCCGCAGGTGCGTCCGAAGCATTGAAGGAACTCTCGTTGAACGCCGTCTTGCAGGCCGATGAACGCTTTGTGAACGTTGGACCGGTTGGTGAGGTGCGTTGGTACCTGCGACGATTGCAGCCGCCGGAGCTTGGTAAGATCCCCGAGCCTCTCAGACTGCCCCACTTCAATTACGACGTGAAGTTCCTCGACAACGAGATGCGGCAGTTATTGCGCGAGATCGATGATGAAGCTATCGATCCCGACCTTCAGGCACCTGGTTATCCTGATGCCAACCAGGTGACCATCGTCCTCAACCAGCCGCACCGTCGAACAGGCACTGTGCCGGTTTTGAACAAGACCGCGCACCTATTCCCGGACGCTGATGAAGATTTCGTCCGTATCGATTTCATCGACAAAGCGACTGGTGATCGTATCCCGGGCTGGGTGGTCAGCAAATATGGTTATGTGGTCGGACTCAGGGAATGGTACAAAGCCCAGCAATTGCCTGTGGGTGCGTATATCACCTTCGAGCGTGGCGAAGAACCGTTGAGCGTAATCGTAAGCTACGAGCCGGTACGCCCTACCCGCAAGTGGATACGCGGCGCGGTCGCGCAACGCGACCACATCGGATTCCAGAATGTTCGCCAGATTATTCCCTGCGAGTTCGACGATTTTATGATCATCGGAATCGATGATGATGAGGCAATTAACGCACTCACGCTGAAACCCGATGACAAGCGACCACTGGTAGCTACCCTGCGCCAGGTTACGATGGAGTTGGTCAAGATCAGCCCTCAGGGCAACGTGCACGCCAAGACACTGTACAGTGCCCTAAATGTGGTGCGTCGTTGCCCACCGTTGCCGATGTTCTATGAGCTGGCAAGCAATGCCAGTTTTGTGCCTATGGGCAATGGTTATTGGGCATACGATACCAGCCGAGATCGCTAAAGCGGCGTAAACCGGTAAACTGGACAAACGGGTAATTGGTAGACTGATTCCCAATATGGGATTGGTAGGATTGAAGACAAATGCCAGAATATTATAGACCGTCGATTGACACGAAGTTTCATATTGACTTCGATTGGTGGCAGAAGCAAGGCAAAAGCCTGCGCGTGATGCTTTCCTCCCATTTATGCCCAAGCTGTTGGCAGCAGTATTCTGAAGCCGAACCTGAGCTGATCGACTGGGTGGATCCGCAAACCGGTGAAGTCAAACAGGTTGACCTATTGTGGAATGTGGTCCGCACGTGCTGCAGTCAGAAGAATGATTTTGTCGCACCGGAGACCCCACTGGTAACCGCTGTGTTCCTGACGTTCATAGCCAACGACAATGCGCCGTTGACCCCGGTTGAGCTCCATCAACTGCTGGCCTCCAGGCCCGCCGATTTGATTCTGCGCACGATTGGCCGCCACCAGGTGTATTATGGAATCAGGCCGGCGACAGTTCCCACCATACACCGTAAGAAAGCAGCTTGAACACCCCCTGCAAGGAGGATTAGACTATGGCCAAAGCCGAAGTAACGGCGGGAATCTGCGGATTCAAGACTGAGATAGAAGCTACAGCAGATGCAGCTAACCCATTTCTGGTCCACCTGCAATTTGATAGTCCCTGCAAAGCGGTACAGCGTTTTGGGGACGAGCTGAAAGACGTTGATGCATTGGTTGAGTGCACGGGCCGCAGTCTCAGTTCATCGCAAGCAGTCGTTTTTGAATGCGGCCGGAATTGCCTCTCCCATGCCGCCTGCCCGGTTCCGGTGGCTGTCATCAAGGCTGTGGAAATCGCTGCAGGACTGGCATTGCCCAAAGACGTCGAGATCAAGCTGACCAAAGAGTAGTCCAGCAAGCGTCACACCGAATGATGCACCGCACGAGCCGGCAAAGCCAATTTGCCGGCTTTTTGGTTGGCACCCCTCGTTTTTTTTTGCAGCGCCCCCGACCCGGTAATCCTCGGTTTTTCCGTTTACCTTCGCCCTAAACTTGACGTAATACCGAAAGCATGATATATTTTATGTAGTGCACATTAAGTAAAGTCAACGTCGCAAATTGCTTGTCACAGGATCGTATAGCGTTGACGGACGGAGGAATCCCATATGAAACCCAAGCGGCGACCTGCAATTCGCGTTCTACCTATCCTTGTGGCTGCGGTTC
>CAZHBM010000096.1:0-10937 GCA_964529945.1 uncultured Anaerolineales bacterium
CTGAAAATATCCTCTCTTTTCTGTGTTGTCTGGTACTTCCTGGAAACATAATTGTTACCAAGCTCCCTGGCCTGCTTTTGTCCTAGAATATATAAGCTACCTTTACCTTGACAAATCTGGCAGGGTATCTCAAAATTTTGTTCTTTTGACCCGACGACATCGTTATCCCCAATGTCTCAGCGTGATTCTTTTTCCGCCACAAAAAAACCCTTGACAACCACCCTAGCCTGTGCTAGAATATTTATCAGATATCTGATAACTGATATCTGTTGAATTTGCCCCAACGAGCCAATCTTTCTGGAGCGTAACTCATGCAGTCACTTCAACAGCCGCTGCGCCGGCGCAACCTCAGCCGCGCGGTGCGCGATTACATCAAACAGTACATCGTCGATAACCAACTGTCGGCCGGCGACGCCCTGCCGCCCGAAGGCCAACTGGCCGAAGAGATGGGCGTCGGGCGCAGCTCGGTGCGCGAGGCGGTGCGGGCGCTGCAATCGCTGGGCATCGTCGAGGCGCGCCAGGGAGACGGGCTGTACGTGCGCGAGTATAACTTCGACCCGGTCTCGGAGACGGTCATCTACGGTATGCGCTCGGACGTATCGACCCTGCTCGAGCTGGCCCAAATCCGCATGCTGCTGGAGAGCGCCGCCATCGAGATGACCGTTCAGCGCATCTCGGCCGGCCAGGTAGAGCAACTCGACGGCTTGTTGAACCGCTGGCAGGCGCGCATCGCCGCCGGCGAGACCGACTCCGACCTGGACGAGGAGTTCCACTCCATCCTGTACGGCGCCATCGGCAACGAGACGTTGATCAAGCTGCTCAAAGCCTTCTGGCTGGCCTTCGCCGAGTTCGACGACCCCGCCGGCCACAGCCGGGAGCGCAGCCGCCGCGCGCTGGCCGACCACCGCCAAATCGTGGATGCGGTGCGCGCCCGGGATCCGGGCCTGGCCCGCCAGCGGCTGATGGAGCACTTCCGCGACCTGCGCGAGCGGGTCAACCGCATCGCCCGGGAAGCGCAGAGCAACGGATCTTCGGTACCGCTAACCACGGCGGAATGAATCCGCCCTAAATTTACCTTCTATCAAATCGTTCAATCGCCGATCAAAAGGAGTTTAACCATGGTGCAGGGGAAGACAATCGAAACCGGAGATGCATCGGGACGGGGCAGTGTCGGAGGATTCAAGGTCAACTTTCCGGCGCGCATGAAACCGTACACGGAAGACGAAATCGCGGCCGTCGTGGACGTGATGCGCCACGCCGAGGCGCAAACCCAGGGCGCCTACATGCGCCAGTTCGAGGCCGATTTCAAGGCCTACAGCGGCGCCAATCACGCCTTTGCCGTCGACAATTGTACCAACGCCCTGTACCTGGCGGCCGTGCTGTGTCACTTCCAGCCGGGCGACGAGGTGATCATCCCGGCCTACACCTTCTGCGCCACGGCCATCCCCTTCGCCAAAAACGGCGCCAAGATCGTCTGGGGCGACATCGACCCGCACACCTGGGTGCTCGACCCCAAGGACGTGGAGGCCAAGATCACGCCGCGCACCAAGGCTATCGTGGCCGTGCACCTGCTGGGTATGCCGGTGGATATGCCGGCCATTATGGACATTGCCCAGCGGCACGGCCTGCGTGTGGTCGAGGACTGCGCCCAGGCGCCCGGCGCGGCCATCAACGGCCAAAAGGTGGGCAGCTTTGGTCATTTTGGTTGCTTCAGCTTCCACGGCGCCAAGCAGATGACCACGTTGGGCGAAGGCGGCATGTTGACCGTCAAGTCGGACGAGGACGCGACCCTGGTGCCTGGCCTGCGCCACAACGGCGCCCGGCCCTTCCCGCCCGGACGCGAGCGCTATTGGGTGCCGGCCATGTCCAACGTCGATCTGGACCTGGAGGGCATCTGGCCCAACAATTTCTGCATCGGCGAGGCCCAATGTGCGCTGGGCAGCGTCCTGCTCAAGAACCTGGACCAGACCAACGACCGGCTGATCGGCCAGGCCGGGAAACTGCGCGCTGCCCTGGCCGGCGTGCCCGAGCTCAGCGTGGTGGGTATCCCCGACGGCTACCGCCACGTGTTCCACCAGTTTGTGATGCACTTCGACGGGGCCGAGCCGGGCAAAGACCGCAACGACCTGATCGACTTCCTGGCCAACGAGGCCAAGGTGCGGGCCATCGTGCAGTACTACCCCCTGTACCGCTATCCCTTGTTCCAGAAGATGGGCCTGGGCGAGCATCAATGCCGGGTGCTGGACGAGTGGTGGGACAACTCGTTCAGCTTCCCCTGGCACGTCGATATGTCGGATGACACGCTGGACTACCTGGTCCAGTCGGTCAAGGCCGGCATAGACAGCCTGAAACGGCGTTGAAATGCCCTGCCGCCTTGCTTGAGCCCGCCCGGCGCGTTCCCCGGCGCGCCGGGCACCACGACCCAATCGACCGTTTCGACCGGTAACCGGCGGGAGGACACGAAATGACGACGACGACCCAATCCAGCCGCAAGCGTATGTTGGCCGCCATCAGGCGGGCCGGGCCCGACCACGTTCCTTTCTCACCCTACATCGGCCAGGGCCCGTGGTGGCCCGAGCCGCTGTTCTGGCGCGACCAGGTCGAGCGCGCTCAAAAAATGCTGGCCCTGGACCTGGATCCGACCATCGACATCTGGCTGCCCGACCCGCAGCCGCACCCCGACGTGCGCGTCCAGAGTTGGCGCACCCGGCAGGGCGACCAGACGCTGCTGACCAAGGAATACCACACGCCGGCCGGCGTGCTGCGCCAGGTGGTGCGCGAGACGGACGACTGGTGCCATTCCGTCCACGGCCCGTGGATCCCCACCACCTGGGGCATCGAGAAGCGCGACCATTTCGGGATGGACCTGTTCGACGACTGGAACATCTCGCGCCGGCTGGAGCCGTGGGTCAAGGGGCCGGAAGACCTGGACAAGCTGCGCTACATCATCCGGCCTTTGTCCGGCGCGTTGTTGGACGAGTGGTACGCCGACACGTTACGGGCGATGGAGGCCGCCGCCCATTACGGCCTGGCGACCGTCGCCCGGCGGACCATCGTCGGCGACGCGTTCCAATGGTTCTGCGACATTCCCTGGTTTATGCTGCAACTGTACGACGATCCGGGTTTTGTGGACGACTTTCTGAACATTTTCCAGGAATGGTCCCTGCGGCAGGTCGACCTGGCGCTCGAGGCCGGCGTCGACGTGGTCCAATACCGCGGCTGGTACGAGACGCCCACTTTCTGGGGCCTGGCCGGCTGGAAGACGCACCTGCTGCCGCTCATCCAGGCCCAGGCGCAGCGCGTCCACGCCGCCGGCATATTGCACAGCTACCTCAATCCCGAGGGCCAGGGCCTGTACGCCGGCGAGCTGGCCGGGCTGGACAGCGACGTGCTGCAGATGCTCGACCCGCGTATGTTGAACGGCGGCAGCCTGGCGGATCTGTTCGACCGGCTGGGCGACAACAAAGCCTTCTGGGGTGGGGTGAATGCCGAAGTCGTGCTCCAGTCCCAGGACCGGGCGCGGATCGAGGAAGAGGTCCGCACCGCCGTTGAGAGCCTGGGCGGCCGCGGCGGGCTGATCCTGTCGGCCTGCATCTTCCCGCAGATGACGCCCACCCAAAGCATCTTGTATATGATCCAGGCCTGGCGCAAGGTCTGCCTGCGCTAGCCGTTGCCATTGAAAGGAGTTTTCCTTGATGAACAAGCGACCGGTTCCCAAAACAGACCTGCTGGTTTCGCCTATTTGCCTGGGCACTATGACCTTCGGCACCCCGGTGGGCGAGGACCAGGCCGTGCCCCTGGTGCATTGGGCCATCGATCACGGCGTCAACTTTATCGACACGGCCAACATGTACGAGGGCTACACGCGTTACATCGGTTCGCCGGGCGGCGTGGCTGAGGAAATCCTGGGCAAAGCCCTGCACGGCCGGCGTCACCAGGTGGTCCTGGCGACCAAGGTCGGCATGAAGATCGGCCCCGAGGACGACGACCAGGGGCTGGGCCGGCGGCACGTCCTGCGCGAGATCGACAACTCCCTGAGCCGCCTGCAGACCGACTACGTCGACATCTACTACATGCACAAGCCCGACGAAAATACGCCCCTGGCCGAGTCGATCCAGGTCTTCAACGACGTCATCGACGCCGGCAAGGTGCGCTATTGGGCCATCTCCAACTTCTCCGCCGCTCAGATTGCCGAACTGTTGAAGCTGTGCGATGATAACGGCTGGCGCCGGCCGGTGATGCTGCAGCCGCAGTATAGCCTGCTCAAACGCGACGTCGAGCAGGACATCCTGCCCCTGTGCCAGCGCGAGCAGATCGCCGTGACGCCCTACCAGGTGCTGCAGGGCGGCCTGCTGACCGGCAAGTATCAGCGCGGCGCGCCGGTGCCCGAGGGGTCGCGCCAGGTGGAGAAGCCCCAATGGACGATGCCGCTGGACGAGGCGCTGTTCGACCGCCTGGACACCATCCAGGCCGAGGCCCAGGCCCGAGGGCGCAGCCTGTTGCAGCACGCGCTGCTGGCCCTGCTCGAGCAGCCGGCCGTCGTCTCGCTGGTATTGGGCGTCAAGCGGGCGCAGCAACTGCAGGACCTGATCGATGCCGTTGGAGGGTTGAGCTGAAATGGCTATGTCTTCTCGTGAGCGGGTATTGGCCGCCATCGAGCACCGCGAGCCGGACCGGGTGCCGATTGACCTGGGGGGCGAATCGAATACCGGCATCGCCGCCGATACCTACACCCGTCTGCGCCAACGGCTGGGCATTTCCGGTGAGCCGGCCAGGGTGTACGACGTCGAGCAGATGCTGGCCTGGGTCGAGCAACCGGTGGTCGAGCGGCTGGGCATCGACGTCTTGACCGTGCCCAAGCTGTCGCAGGCCTACGGCATGCGCATCGACCGCTGGCGGTCGTGGCAGCTCGACGACGGGACGCCGGTCCAGATGCCGGCCGCCTTCGAGCCGGTGCGCCAGCCGGACGGCGGCCTGCTGCTGTACTACAAAGGTAAGGCGGTGGCCAAGAAAGCCGCCACCAGCCCCTACTTCGACGGCCTGATCGAGCTCAACTTCAACGTCGAGCCGCCGCCGGTCGAGAGCTTGGATATGCCGCTGCTGGGCGATGAGGACCTGGCCTGGTTTCGGCGCTGGGCGGAGACGTTACGCGCCGAGACGGACAAGGCCCTGGTGGGCGACCCGGGCGTGGTGCTGGCGCGTTGGGGCAGCTACCAGGAGTGGCTGTACATGCTGGCCGCCGACCCGGATTACGTGCACGCCTTCTACCAGCGCAAGCTGGAGAACATGCTGGCCAACATCGCCCTGTTTGCCCAGGCGGTGGGCGACAACGTCGACATCGTGCGCACCGGCGAGGATTACGGCACCCAAAAAGGCATGATGATCGCGCCGGCGGCCTTCGACAACATCATCTCGCCCTACTATCATAAGCTGTTCGACTGGATTCACGAGAACACGTCCTGGAAGGTGTTCTTCCACTGTTGCGGCGGCATCTATCCCATTATCCCGCGCCTGATAGACATGGGGATCGACATCCTCAACCCGGTCCAGACCTCGGCCGCCGGCATGGACCCGGCCCGGTTGAAGGCCCAGTTTGGTGACCGGCTGACCTTCTGGGGCGGGGGCATCGAGACCCAGACCGTGTTGCCCTTCGGTACCCAGGACGAGGTGCGCGCCCAGGTACACGAACGGATGCGCCTGTTCGGGCCCGGCGGCGGGTTCGTCTTTTGCCCGATCCACAACATCCAGCCCGGCACGCCGGTGGACAACCTGCTGGCCATGTACGAAGCCGCCCACGAGTACGGGCGCTACCCGCTGACCTGAAAAACCACCTTCCGCCCGGCAAAGAGGCGCCGGTTTAAACAGAGAGGAACGAGAATGGACCCAACATCCGACCAGGACCTGCTGCAGCAACTGCAACAAATCGACACCTGCACCATCTGCGACGCCATTGAGTTACTCGACGTGCGCGGCCGGCTCGAGGGCAGCTTCAGTATGGACACGCGCTGCCTGCTGCCCCACCTGGGCGTGATGGTCGGTTACGCGATAACGGTCCTGGTCGACGCCTCCACGCCCGACGAGCCGCGCTCGTCCGAGGTGTGGGAGACCTGGCTGCACGCCATGGAAAACGGGCCGCGGCCGGGCGTGTTGGTCTTCAAGGACGTCGGGCCGCAGCCGCGCCGGGCGGCCCACTTCGGCGAGCAGATGTCGACCCTGGCCGGCCGTTTCGGCATGGTAGGCATCGTCACCGATGGCGGCGTGCGCGACATTCAGGCCCTGGACCGCAAGAAGTTCCACGCCTTCGGGCCGGGTGTGGTGCCGACCCACGGCAACCCGCGCCTGCTGGAGGTCAACGTGCCGGTGACGATTGACGGGGTCCACGTCCGGCCGGGCGACCTGCTGCACGGCGACGCCAACGGCTTGACCACTTTTCCGGCCGAGCTGGCGCCCCAGGTGCTGCAGACGGCCGTCGAGGCGCTGGAAGAGGACCGCAAACGGATCGACTTCTTCGCCGGGCAGGAGTTCACTATTGAGCGGCTGGTGGCGCGCTACCTGAGGGAATAGCTAAGGCGGTCAGGTAGGTAAGGGACTAGGCGCCGGCCCCGGCCGAGTCGCTGTCGGGGTCGCCGGTCTGCTTGTCCACCGGGCCGAAACTCTCGATGTAGTCCAGCGATTGGTGGCGGAAGTAGGTGTTGTACAGCTCGGCGTAATGCCCCTGCCTGGCCAGCAACTGCTCGTGGTTGCCCTCTTCGATGATCCGCCCGTGGTCGATGACGATGATCCGGTCGGCGTTCTTGACCGTTGACAACCGGTGGGCGATGACCACCGCCGTGCGGTTGTTCATGATCGCGTCCAGCCCCTCCTGAATCAGCGTTTCGGTGAAGGGGTCGATGCTGGCCGTGGCCTCGTCGAGGACGAAGATCACCGGATCTTTGAGCAGCACCCGCGCCAGGGCCACCAATTGGCGCTGGCCCATGGACAGGCTGGCGCCGCGCTCGCCGACGTCCGTGTCCAGCCCATCGGGCATAATCTTCAACCAGTCGCCGCGGCCGATGTGTTGGGCGGCTTGCAGCACATCCTCGTCGGTCACGTTCTCCCTACCGTAGCGGATGTTGTCGCGCACCGTGCCCGAGAACAGGAACGGCTCCTGGGGCACCAGGCCGATCTGCTGCCGGTATTGGCCCAGGTCCAGCCGGCGGATGTCGTGACCGTCGACCAGCAACTGGCCCGACTGGAACTCGTAGAAGCGGGCGATCAGCTTGGCGATGCTGCTCTTGCCGGCGCCGGTGTGGCCGACCAGGGCCACCGTCTCGCCCGGATGGACGGTCAGCGAGAAGTCGACCAGCACGTCCTCTTTATCGGTGTAGCGAAAGTCGACGTGGCGGAACTCCAGCTCGCCGCGCAGATGGGGCACCGGCTCCGAGGCCAGTTGTTTGACCTGCGGCTCGGCGTCGATCAGGGCGAAGACGCGCTCGGCCGCCGCCAGCCCATCCTGGAACTGGCTCCAGAACGAGGCCACGTTCATCATCGGGAACCAGAAGAAGCCCACCGCCAGCATAAACAGGTACCAGTCGGCGCTGGTGATGCTGCCGTTGCGCACGCTCAACCCGCCGGCGTAGACCAGCAGGCCGACCGCCGCGCCGGAAGAGATGACCATGATCGGGAAGATGGCGTTCAACGTCAACCCGCGCCGGATACCGACCTGATAAGCCTGCTGGTTGTTCTCGGTGAAGGTGCGGTAGATGGCGTGCTCCTGGCGGAAGCTCTTGGCCACCACGATGCCGCTGACCGACTCCTGAATCTGGGCGTTGATGATGGCCGTCATGCGCCGCGCCCGTTGGGTGACCGTGCGCGCCACCCGGCGAAAGCTGAGCGCAATGGCGAAGACGACGGGCGTCATGGCCACCAGCAGCAGCGCCAGCCAGGCGTCGATGGTGAACAGCCAGATTGCCAAAAAGACAACCAGCAGCAACTGGCCGATCAGGTTGACCGTCAGCGAGACGACGTCCGAGAAATCCTGGGTGTCGGACGTGATCCGGCTGACGATCTTGCCGGTCGGGAACTCGTCGAAGAAGGACATGTCGTGGCGGATGGTGGCGTCGAATACGTCCTGGCGCAGTTGCAGCACCACGTCGCCGATGACCCGGGCCGATACCTTCTGGCGCACGTAGTTGAACGCCCAGCCCAGCACGCCCAGCAGCAGCACCCCGCCGGTCATGAGCAGCATGGTGCGTAAAGTGCTGTCCTTTTCGACCGCGCCGACCGTCCTGGAGACGAGAATGGTGCCACCGCTGCCGGCCACCGAGTTGAGCACGATGCCGATGACCACCACGGCCATCTGCCAGCGATAGGGCGAAAAATAGTCGATGATGCGCCTGACCAATTGCCGGTCGCTGTAATTGCGGTCGTATGCTTCGGTTTCCAGTCCGTCTAAAATGAATCCCATGCCAACCTCGCGGTTAAGCTAATCGTAACGGGCAAAAATGCGCCGGTAGTCCTCGCTGGTTTCCAACAGGTCCTCGTGTTTGCCCTGGGCCACCAACCGGCCTTGCTGGACCACCAGCACGCGGTCGGCCCAGCGGATCTGGCTCAGGCGGTGGGTGATCATAAACGTCGTCTGGCGCCGGCTGATACGGCGCATGGCGCGCTGTATCTGGTCCTCGGTGGCGCTGTCGATGGCGCTGGTGCTGTCGTCCAGGATCAAGATCGCCGGCCGGGTCAGGAAGGCGCGGGCGATGGCGATGCGCTGCCGCTGCCCGCCGGACAGCATCACCCCGCGTTCGCCGACCTCGGTCTGGTAGCCGTCCGGGAAACCGGTGATGAACTCGTGCGCCTGGGCGTCTTTGGCCGCCTGCTCGATGGCTGCCTGGCTGGCGTCGGCGCAGCCGAAGGCGATGTTCTCGGCCAGCGTGCGTGAGAACAGGAAGACGTCCTGCTCGATGGTCGAAATCTGCGAGCGCAGCGATTCCAGGCTCCAGTCGCGCACGTCGATACCGTCGATCAAAACCCGGCCCGATTCGGCGTCGAAGATGCGGTTGATGAGCAACGTCAGGGCGCTCTTGCCCGAGCCGGTCTGGCCGACGATGGCGATCGTCTCGCCCGGCTGGGCGCTGAAGCTGATGTCCTTGAGCACCGGTGTCTTATCGTAGCTGAACCAGACGTGCTCGAAGGTCACCGCGCCGCGGATGCGCTGCGAGATGCCGGCCGGGTTCTCGTCCAGGTCGGTCTCGGTGTTGATGGTGTGCAGCAGCCGCTTGGCGCCGGCGATGCCCAACTGCACCAGGTTGAAGGAGAAGATCGAGATGAAGGTGGCAAACCGGAAAATGCCCAGCAGGCCCATAAAGGCGATCACTTCGCCCAGGGTGATGGCGCCCGCCCGCCAGATCAACAACGCGTGCAGCAGGCCGGCCGCCCAGGCCACGCTGAACACCAGCAATGGCAGGTACTTGGCCTGAATGATGCCCTGTTCGACGTAATAGTCGCGGAAACGGCGCGCGTTGAGGGTGAACTTGTCCCACTCGTAATGTTCCTGGACGTTGGCCTTGACCACCTCGATGCCGGCGATGGCCTCGTTCAGGCCGGCGTTCATGGCGCCGAACTGCTCGCGCATGCCCAGGCTGACCGGGCTGAGACGGCGGTTGTAGTCGGCCACGGTGATGCCCAGAAACACCAGGAAGATCGCCGGCACCAGCAGCAGGTCGACCTTGATGCGGGCGATCATGATCATCGGCACCACGATGGCCAGCGCCGAGTCCAGAATCAGGTTCAGGCCGGGGCTGAACATCAGGTTCAGCGAGCGCACGTCGTTGGTGGCCCGGGCCATGATGTCGCCGATGCGCTGGCGGTTGTGGAAGGTCTGGCTCTTGCCCAGCAGGCTGACGTACAGCTCGTCGCGCGAGTCGCGCTCGATCAACTGGGCGATGAACTCGCCGGCGAAGTTGCGGATGATGCCGGTGATCCCCTGGCCGATGCCCACCCCGACGATGGTCAGCGCCAGGGCGCCCAGGGCGGCCACCGTCCAACTGGAGGCGGTGATCAGGTCGAACACCCGGCCGATGTAGACCTGGGTCAGGCTGGCGAAACTGTTGTTCAGCACCGAGGCCAGGATGGCGGCCAGCGGTATCAGCGGATAGCGCAGGGTGTGCGAGGTAATCCAGGCCACCGGGCCGGTACGCCGGTAGTGGTATTCGTTTTCCGGACGGAACTCACGTTTGCTCAACGGAACCTTGCCCCTGGGGTGTTGGTGGTTGGTCGACTGCACGAGTCATGATTATACTCGCGAATCGGGCAGCGCAAAAGAGCGCCGGTGGGATTCACCAGCGCGGGGCTGGCTCCTTCCCCCTTGGGGGGGAAGGTTGGGATGAGGGGGAATCTGCACATCGTTGCGTCTGCACCGCAGGGCGCTTCCCGAAGCGCCCCTACAAGGTCATCTGCGCCACCGGTCCCAAGAGCGCGGGGCTAAACCCCCGCGCTGACAAAGCCAAGCCGCTACGCGGCTGTCTACGGGCGTAGTTCTCGAGATTCGTTCCGGTACCTGATTGGATTTCCACTCCCGGCCATATCGACGCTCGCGGCGGGTCCCCCGTGAGAGGCCGGGGCAGGCATGCCCCGCCGCTCATTAAGAGGGGACCATCGTTGCGTCTGCACCGCAGCGGGCGCTTCCCGAAGCGCCCCTACAAGCCCACCTGCACCACCAGTCCCAAGCGCGCGGCCTGGCTCCTTCCCCCTTGGGGGGGCCTGTCCTCATGCTGCTTGGGCGCCAGTCCTCGTGTATTTGCGAAGAGAAAGGTTGGGATGAGGGGGAATCTGACCGCCGGGCGGCTCTGCAAGTGTCCGCTGTCCGCTGCACGGCTCGCTGCCACGTGCCTTCCGTAATCACCCTCATCTCAATCCTCCCTCGAGCGGACACGAGGACTCGCTCCCTCAAGAGAGAGGAA
>CAZHBM010000097.1:0-3480 GCA_964529945.1 uncultured Anaerolineales bacterium
GCCGGCTGGGCTATAAAACACGCACTGGCGTGCTGCTGGCGCTGTTGTACGGCCTGGGTACGATGGCCTGGAACTACTCGCAGTACAGTTACGCCGAACCGCTGGCGCTCTTGCTCTTCCTGGCCGTCCTGTGGGCGGTTGAGTCTTATCGTGGCCCGGGAGGCTTGTCGCCCGGCTGGGCGGCCCTGACCGGGTTGCTGGTCGGGCTGGCCTTACTGACCGAGGTCTACTCGGCGCTGGTGGTGGCCCTGGCCGTCGGCCTGTACGTCGTCTGGCTGGCCTGGCAAGCTGAAGGCGATTGGTTGCACCGTCTGGGTGGACCGGCCGCCTTTGCTCTCGCGGCGCTGCCCTTTGTGATTTTCGTGGCCTATTTTAACCAGCTACGGTTCGGCGGCCTGGGCGGCGGCCCGCGGTTGGACGGCGATTTCTCGCTGGCCTTCATCCCGGTGGCGCTGTACGGCTTTGTGTTCTCCAGCGGCAAGAGCCTGTTCTTGTATTGCCCGGTGTTGCTGTTGTCACTGTGGGGACTACGCCCCTTCTGGCAGCGACACCGCCGGCAAGCCTGGCTGTACCTTGGCATTGGGTTGGCCTCGGTGCTGCCGATTGCCGCCTGGGTGAGCTGGTGGAGCGGCGATTTGGCCTGGGGGCCGCGTTTCCTGTTCCACCTGGTGCCGTTGGCCTTACTTCCCATAGCCGAGGTGATCGAGTTGGGGCTGTGGCGCCGCTGGCGACGCGGCTGGCTGGCAGTCCTGGTAGCATTCACCGCCGGGGTGCAGTCGGCCGGTATCCTGGTCAACCTGGGTCATTGGATCGCAGTGGTGGAAAAGAACCAGTTGGGCAATCATCTGTTCGTGCCCTACCTGTCGCCGCTGGTCGGCCACTGGCTGTTGATCCTGTCCACTGCGGGGCAGTGGCTTGTGGGCACCCCGCTGCAGTTGCGCTTTCCGGGGCCGCCGGGTAGCGGTCTCGGCCGGCTGGTTGATCTGGGCGGCTATGGCGGGTTCGATCTGTGGTGGTTGAACGTGCCGGCCCAAGTCGGTGGTACGGCCGTGACGCTGGCCTGTGGCCTGGGAGTGGTGAGCCTGCTGGTGGTGATTCTCGCCACCGGTCGCAGCCTGTACCGGCAGGCGCGGTTGGTGTGAGGAAAGGAAGTCCACGTGGGTAAACGCTTGACCGTCGGCTGGCTGCCGGTGGTGCTGCTGATGCTGCTGGGACTGGGGCTGCGCTGGGCGGCCCTGCTGATCCTGGGCGCCTCGCAACCCTACCTTGGGGCGCTGTACGCCGAATTTGCCGGCCAACTAATCGCCCACCACTTTCTAATTCCGGCCCGCGTGCCCTTCTACAGCCTGGGCGGCATTCCCTTTGCCTACCCGCCATTGCCATTGTACGTCGAGGCGCTGGCGTTGCTGCTGTGGCCGGGGCACAAATTTCTGGTCGTCAACCTGTTGCCGCAAATTGTCACCAGCCTGACTTTGCCTTCGTTCCACGTGCTGACCGGGGAAATGCGGTTCGACCGCCGTTTGCGCTTGCTGGCATTGGCGGCCTTCGCGCTCTTTCCGTCGGCCATCTACGAGCCGGTGATGGGCGTCGGGTTGGCCGAGGCTTTCGGCTTGCTGGCAATGATCTGGCTGGCCTGGGGACTGGTGCGGGCGCTGGCGCGTCCCTCAATCACCAATCACCTGGTCGCCGGGCTGCTTTGGGCGCTGGCGGTGATGGCCTCACCGGGCAGTGCCTACCTGTCGCCTTTTCTGTTCACCATCTTCGCGCTGGTGCGGCTGCGCAAGAGCGGGCGGGCCGGTTTGTGGCGTTGGGCTTCCCTAATGGTTTTGACGCTGGCCGTCGCCCTGGCCGGATCGGCTGTCTATTGGGGCCAGGTGATTGCCCACCACGGCCCGCAGGTGTTCCTGACCAGCCTGGCCGGCCAGCACGCGCCGGAGGTAATGGTAGCCCAGTGGCTGCGAACCTTTGTCTGGGTGCGTCTCAGCGGCGGCAACCTTTCGGCATTTGTGCTCGATTTGGGCATTCTGGCCGGCGGGCTGTATTGGGCCCTACACCGGCGCTGGCTGGTGGTCGCCTGGTTTGTTATTGCACTTCTCATCCCGCGCGAGGGTCAATGGCTGGCAGCCGTACCCGGCGCTGTGTTGGCCGCGGTTGGTTTCGATCGCGTGATTCTGCCGGCCGTTGGCTCGTTGGTGGACAGTGCCCAACTGAGGCTATTGACGAAGCGCCTCCTGTGCGGCACGCTGGTGGTTTTCGCCGCCGGCAACGTACTGTTCCTGGCGCTGTTGAATGTGCGTCAGGTCGTATTGACTGCCGCCGAGCGGCAATTGCCGGCGACTGCCTTGCCGGCTATAAACTGGATCGGCCAACATACGCCGGCCGGTGCCAATGTTGTCGTGCTGGGGCGTTGGGCGGTGGCTGAATGGACGCCGCAGATCGCCCGGCGGACGGTGATCAACATGCGCTTCGGATCGGAATGGGAACCGGCCGAATATGCCCGCCTGGCTGACCTGCGACTGGTCTTGGACAGCCCGTGTCCCAATTTCGGGGCCATCCTATCGGCCTTGGAGACTGATACCGGCCTGGAAGCAGCCTACGTGTTGGTCGAGCGCCGGCGGCTGCCGGAGGGTTGTCCCCAGGCAGGGACAGGGGCCGACTTTGAGACGCTGTGGCAGGATGATTGGATGACGGTGGGTTTGTTGACCGCCGCCCGCTGAGTCGGACGGCGGAGAGAGATTGGGAAATGGCCCGCATTTTGTTTTTGGAGGCACTATCGACCATTGCCGGCGGTCAGCAGGTATTGCTGGATTTGATGCCGGCACTGGCCGGGCACGAGCTGCACGCTTTGCTGCCCGGCCCCGGTCCGCTGGCCCAGGCATTGGCGACCGAGGGGGTGAGTTGTCACTTCGCGCCTATGGCCGGTTACAGCCTGGTGCACAAGACGTGGTCCGACGTGGCCCGTTTCCCACCCGACCAACTGGCCTTGAGTTGGCGCTGCGTGCGCCTGGTGCGCCGGCTGGACGTTGACCTGCTGTATGCCAACTCCAGCCGCACCTTCGTCTGGGCGACACTGGCGGCCGCTTGGAGCGACCGGCGGCTGATGTGGCACGTGCACAACGTGTTGGGAGATGCCAAGAGCAGCCGCCTGGTGGGTCGGCTGGCGGCCTGGCCGGCGGTCAAGCGCATTGTGGCCGTGTCGACGGTGGCAGCGGCGCAACTGCCGCAGGTTGCCCACAAACTGGTGGTCGTGCCCAGTGGCGTGGATTTGTTGACCTACCGGCCCGACCGGGCCGCCGGGCTGGCACTGCGGCAGGAGTTGGGCATCCCCGCAACTGCCCGCGTAGTGGGCACGGTCGGCGACCTGATCCCGTTAAAAGGCCAGGACACGCTTTTGGCCGCGGTCTCGCAGTTGGGGCCGGACGTGTGGCTGGTATTGGGCGGGCAACCGCGGCCTGAAGATGCCGAGAGTCAGGCCTACGC
>CAZHBM010000097.1:3580-10872 GCA_964529945.1 uncultured Anaerolineales bacterium
GGCTGGTATTGGGCGGGCAACCGCGGCCTGAAGATGCCGAGAGTCAGGCCTACGCGACCCGCTTGCAGCGCCTGGCCGGGGAGCGGGTGCTGTTTGTGGGCCGGCGGGATGATCTACCGGCCCTGCTGAACGCTTTCGACCTGCTGGTGATCGCTTCGGAGCGCGAAACCGGGCCGCTGGTGTTGTTGGAGGCGCTGGCCTGCGGCTTGCCGGTGCTCAGTACACCAGTCGGCCGGTCGCCAGAGCTGCTGCCGGCCGAGGCGCTTTTCCCCGTCGGTGACACGGCCCAGTTGGCCCAACGGCTGGCCGGTTGGCTGGCATCGGAAAAGGCGTTGGCAACCGCCGGCGCAGCAGCGCGCCGGCTGGCCGAGGCCGAACTGGGGCTGGACCGCTTCCGGGCAGCCATTCGGTCCGAGGTGGAAGCCTGCCTGGCCCAACCGGCCCGAGGAGGACAGGCATGAGAGCCGGACGGATGGAATGGGTAAGCTCCCCCGGCCGGCAGTATTGGTTGCTATTGGGCCTGCTGCTGTTGGGTTGGGGACTGCTGGTGAGCAACCTGACCGGCTTGAGCCTTTGGACCGACGAGCTGTATACCGCCCAATGGGTGACAGGCAGCGTCGGCGACCTGCTAACGGCCACCATCAACGATGTGCACCCACCGTTGTACTTCCTGCTGCTAAAAGGCTGGGCGGCCCTGGCCGGCAGCGGCGACTTCAGCCTGCGCTTCTTTTCGGTCGCCGCCGGCTGGCTGAGCCTGGCCTTCGTCTACCGGCTGGGCCGCGCATGGGGCGGGTCGCGGCTGGCACTGGTCACAACGACGCTGTGCGCCCTGTCGCCGCTGTTGGTACTGTACGACCGCATGGCCCGCTATTACAGCACCGCCATGCTGCTGGGACTGGTCAGCACCTGGTTGCTGTGGCGGTTGTTGCGCCGGCCGCAGGATGCAGGCTGGCGACTGTGGAGCCTGTATGGCCTGGCCTCTCTGGCGGCCATCTACACCTTCTACCTGGCCGGTTTGCTGATTGTCGCCCACGGCTGGGCAGTGCTGCTGTTAGGTCACCGGCGTCTCCGCCGGCAATGGTTGCTGACCGGCCTGCTCGTGGTCCTTGGGGTAGCGCCTTGGGCCGGCGTGGTGATCGGGCAGTTACTACGTACCGGTCGCGGGGCGGCCGACCTGGCCTTCGGCTGGCTGGGTCTGGCTTCCAAGTTGGGCTTTCTGGCCTACGACCTGGCGCTCGGTGAGACGATATTCCCCTGGCAGCCGCTGGCCGTGGTCGGCGTGGTGACCGTGGCAGCGCTGTGGCTCCTGAGCTTGCTGCGGTTGCGCCGCTGGCGCAACGGGCAGGTTCTATGGCTGGTGACACTGACGGCTGTTGGTGGTGGCGTGCTGCTGGTCGGTCTGCTGTCGCCACGGACGCCCTTCGTCAGTCTACCGGCGCGGCTGTTATTTGTGGCCCCACTAGTTTATGCACTCGCGGCCGGCGGCCTGGTGCGGCTGCGCTGGCGAGAGGCATTGCCGGCCCTGTTGATCCTTCTGTTTTGCTCGAGTGTGTCGTTGTCCAATTATTTCCACCAACAGCAATTTCTCAACCCGATCTACCTGACGCCGGCGCGCCAGATGGCAGCTCTCGTCGCCAGCGCCTGGCAGCCGGGCGACGCCGTTTTCAGCCCGTGGGACAGCGGGTTCGACACCTATTACCAGCGCCAAGCCGGGCCGGGCGAGCATTTCACCGACTCCAACGCCGCATTGGCCGCCTTTTCCGCCCGGCGACCGCAACGGGTGTGGCTGGTAACGCTGGGCCGCGACCAGAGCCGGCTGTGGGTGTCGGACGACGCCCAGGAATGGTTGGCGGCCAACGGCCGGCTGGTGGAGACCTGGCATTACGTGCCCCAGGACCCCATCTACCGGGAGCTGAAGTCACGCCTGTTGGGCCGTCCGGCCTACGCCTACCGCGCCAGCATTTCGCTCTACCAGGTGGAGGGACATTGATGTCCAAGGGGCGGATGTGGACGGGCGACAGCCAACGCTGGGCGCTGTGGCTCAGCCTGGCGGCGGTGGCGCTCACCTGCGGCTTGTTTGTCTGGCAAGCCTTCCGCATCGCCGGCAGCCTGGGCTTTCCGCTGGACGACGCCTGGATTCACGCCCGTTACGCCGACAACCTGGCACACGGCTACGGCTTCTCTTACAACCGAGGACAGATCTCCTCGGGGTCGACCAGCCCATTGTGGGTGCTTTTGCTGGTGCCCGGCTACTGGCTGGGGTTGTCGCCGGTGACGACCGGCCTGGCCTGGGGAGTGATCTTGCTGGTAGCCGCCTGTTGGTTGAGCTACCGCCTGGCCATTGCCCTGGAGCTGTCGCCGGCGGTCGGTCTGATGGCCGCCCTGTTTACCGCCCTGATGGCCCGTTTGACCTGGGGGGCATTGTCGGGCATGGAGGTCAGCCTGTTTGTTCTGCTGACCCAGCTGGCGCTTTATCTGCACCTGCGCTACCGGCACCAGGCCGGATGGCGGTCCTACCTGGTCACGCCGGTGCTGGCATTGGCGGTGATGGCCCGGCCGGAGTGCTACTTGCTGTTTGGCGTAGTCTGGCTGGACAACCTGCTGACCGGCCGGGGCAGTCTGGGGCGCAGGCTGGTTGCTTTGGGTGCCAACCTGGCGCTGTTCGCCCTTCTGCTGACACCTATCTGGTTATTCAACCTCAGCAGCAGCGGCAGCATCTTCCCGGCCACTTTCCACGCCAAGGTGAGCGGCGGCCTGTTTGAGGCACTACGCACCGGCGACGCCGGCCTGCTATGGGATGCGTTCAGCCGCCGGCCGGTTGACTACCTGGGGCAATATGTGCGTTTCCTGGCCGAAAACAACGTCCTTTTGCTGCCGGCGGCGGTTATCGGTTGGGTTTGGCTGGTGCGCTCGGTCCGCGGCGGCGGCTCGCTGGCCGTGCCACTGGCCTTCGTGCTGTTGCCTCTGATCGTGGGCATCTTTTCCGGTTGGGGGGAACTGGTGGGGCGCTACAGTGCCAACCTGATCCCGTTGTATGCCTTGCTGGGCGCACTGGGGCTGCAGGTGCTGGCCGAGTGGGGCGCCGCCCGGTTGGGCCGGCGGCTGGATGTAGGCCGGTTGCTGGGCGGCCTGATTGTGTTGGTGGTGATCAACGCCGTGGCAGTGCAGGTGTATGCCTCGGTTCAGTACGGTTGGATGGTGGAAAACATCCAGGCGATGCAGGTATGGATGGGTCATTGGGTGGCCGAGCACATACCGGCCGATGACACCATCGCCATCAACGACGTCGGCGCCATTACCTATTTCGGCAACCGGCGCATCATCGACACGGTCGGCCTGACGACGCCCGAGATCATTCCCTACCTGAAACGGCCGGGCGCCAGCCGCGACGACAACCTGCTGGACTACCTGCGCCAAAGACAGCCGCAATACCTGATTGTTTTTCCCAACTGGTACCCGGAATTGGTGACCCATAGCGATATCTTCCAGCCGGTTTACGTGCACAATTACCTGGGTCGCAATGTAACTTTGGGCGGCAACCGGATGGTGGTCTATCGCTGCCACTGGGGGGTGGAGTAGGTGATG
Organism: uncultured Anaerolineales bacterium; assembly: GCA_964529945.1. GTDB lineage: Bacteria > Chloroflexota > Anaerolineae > 4572-78 > NAK82 > CAZHBM01. The sequence goes on from CAZHBM010000097.1 coordinate 7,166, forward strand.
ACGGGGATGGACCGGCGGGAGAACCGTCCATTGGTCTGGTGGGCTTGGGCCGGGCTGGCAAGTCTGTATTTGCTCACCCGCCTGCTGAACCTACGCGCCATGCCGCTCTTCGTTGACGAGGGCAATAACCTGTGGCGGGCACAGAGCTTTCTGCAGGGCGATCTGTTGCGCGCATTTGCCTGGGGCAAGCCGCTGGACGCATGGCTGATCGCCGTACCGCTGGCGCTGGGCGTCGATCCGGTCTGGGCCGCCCGAGGGGTACACGTGCTGGCCGGACTGGTTGGCTTGTGGGCCGTCGTCCAAACGGCGCGCCGGCTGGGCGGTAACGGGGCGGCGTTGCTGGCCGGCGGGCTGTATGTGGTAGTGCCCTACCTGCTCTTTTTCGAGCGGTTGACGACACCCGACGTGCTACTGGCCGGGTTGGGTATGCTTTCTATTTACCTGACATTGGATAGCCTGGAGACCGGCGCTTTTCGCCGCTGCTGGCTGACCGGGGCGGTGCTGGTGCTGGCGGTGCTGGCCAAATCACCGCTGGGTTACTTTTTCTGTGGCTTGCCGGCGCTGATGGTAGTGTTGTCGCCCCGATTGCGGCCGGTCAGGTGGGCCTGCCTGGTCCGCATCTACGTCCTGCCGGTGCTGCTGGCATTGGCAATGGCCGCCGCAGTGTTCGTTCGTTGGCGGTTTGGGTTGCAGCCGTTGGGGTTTGGGCTGGATGAGATATTGATGAAGGCCACCACGCCGGCGGCCGGCGCCGGGCGGGTAGCGCGCAACCTGGTTTCGCTCTACGCCGATTTGCGCTGGCTGCTGACCTGGCCGCTGCTACTATGGTTGGCAGGTGCCTGGCTGGCAGCGCTGTTGGTACCCAGGCCGGCGCTGCGGCTGTTGGCCCTGGCCGGTGGTGGCTGGCTGTTGATCTTTTGCCTGACGGCCGGGTTCTGGTCGGCGCGCTACCAACTGCCGGCCCTGCCACCGCTCGTAACCTTAATGGGCTGGGCCGCCTGGCAGGTGATAGAACGGCTGGCCGCCTGGTTGGGGAGACCACAAGGCGCCATTGCCGGTAAACGCTGGCGGCTGGGATTGAGCGGACTGCTGGCAGTGTTCACCATCGGTTGGTTGCTGCCGCCGGACGTGCTGATCGTGACCCGGCCGCAACAGGCCCCCTTGCCGCCCGCGGCCCGTCAAGAGTACGTGACCGGCAGCGCCTCGGGCTACGGGTTTCCAGAGGCAGCGACGCTGCTGGCAGCGCGGCTGGCCGACGATTCGGGAGCACTGGTAGTGGCGCTGCACATCAGCGATTACGTTCGTCTGGATGCCTACCTGCCGCCCGAGCTGCGTGGCCGGCTGCGCCAGGTGCACATTCTTACCGGCGGTGAAGAGAGTGAAGGCGGGCGGCACGGCCTGGTGCAAATCGGGCGCAACTTGCTGGCCCGCAGTGAGCGAGCGCCGGCCACCAGCGAGCAAATCGCTTTGGTGCAGGCCTGGCACGAACAGGTGCCGGTCATATATGTGCTGCAGGCTTCCCAGGCCCAGTGGACGGAAGCCTGGCAGCAGGCATTTCCCGGCAGTCAGGTGGTGGCCACCTTTGCCCGTCCGGGCGGGCAGACAGCAGTGGTGGTGCGGCAGCTTACTTCGGATTGAGGTAGTCTTATGCGCATATTATACGTCTACAAGGATTACGCGCCCGTGTTGGGTGGTATAGAAAATCACGTGCGCACCCTGGCCGAAGGCCTCGTCCAGGCCGGCCACCAGGTGACGGTGCTGGCCTGCGACCCGGGCCCGGTCACACGTCGGGAAACGCTTTGCGGGGTGGAGGTGATCAAGGCCGGCCGGCTGACCACGGCAGCATCGATGCCGCTCAGCCTGGCCCAGGCACGTTTCCTGATACGACAACGGCCGGACGTCGTGCACATCCATTCCCCCTATCCCCTGGGTGAGCTGACCAATTGGTTATTGGGCCGCGGGCGGGTCACGATCATCACCCACCACTCGGACATCGTGCGCCAGCGCGGTTGGCTGCGCCTGTATGCGCCCCTGTTGCGCCGGGTGCTGGCCGCCGCCGACCGCATTCTGGTGGACAGCCCGCCTTACATTGAAACCTCGCCCTGGCTGCAGCCGGTCCGCCATAAATGTCAGGCTGTGCCGATTGGCATCGACGTTCAGCGTTTCACGCCGCCGGCCCGGCGCAGTGGGGCCGGGACGCGCCTGCTGTTCGTCGGCAGGCTGCGCTATTACAAAGGACTGGACACGCTGCTGCAGGCGATGGTTTTTGTGCCCGAGGCGCGGTTGGAGCTGGTGGGCGATGGTCCGCTACGGGCCGAACTGGAGCTGCAGAGCCAGGCGTTGGGCTTGCAGGACCGGGTTGACTTCGTCGGTGAGGTGGATGACGCCCACCTGCCCGGCTACTACCGGCAGGCGGATGTGTTTGTACTGCCCTCTAACTCGAGAGCCGAGGCCTACGGGATCGTGCTGCTGGAAGCCATGGCCAGCGGTCTGCCGTGCATTACCACCGAGTTGGGTACAGGCACCTCGTGGATCGTGCGCCACGGCGTGACCGGACTGGTGGTGCCGCCCAACGATCCACGCGCGCTGGCCGGGGCCATCCGCCGGCTGCTGCAGGACCCGGACCGCCACCGGGCAATGGGTGCGGCCGGGCGGCGACGGGTGGAACAGGAGTTCACCGTCGGTCACATGTTGCGGCGCATCGAGGCCATCTACCGTGAAACGCTGGCCGAAAAAGAAGCGGCCGGCGGCGGCCGGGCCGGTAGGAGGTAAAACGTAGTGCTATTGGGAAAACGGATTGTGGTGGTGTTGCCGGCCTATAATGCGGCCCAGACGCTGACCCGAACGGTGAGTGAGATCGACCGCGCCATTGTCGACCAAATAATCCTGGTAGACGATTCGAGTGACGACCGCACGGTCAAAGTTGCCCAGGCTCTGGACCTGCCGGTGATCAGGCACGCCACCAATCGCGGCTACGGCGCCAATCAGAAAACCTGTTATGCGGCCGCGCTGGACGCTGAGGCGGATATCGTGGTTATGGTGCATCCCGATTACCAGTACACGCCTAAACTGATCCCGGCGATGGCATCGATGCTGGTACACGACGTGTACGACATGGTGCTGGCCTCCCGTATTTTGGGCGGCGGTGCCCTACGCGGGGGAATGCCGGTCTACAAATACGTCGCCAACCGTTCTTTGACCTTGGTCGAGAACGTGGTCACCGGCATGAAACTGTCGGAATATCATACAGGCTACCGCGCTTTCAGCCGGCACGTGCTGACGCACATCCCGTTTGAGAAAAACTCGGATGGGTTCATCTTCGACAATCAGATACTGCTGCAGGCTGGCGCAGCCGGGTTCCGTGTGGGGGAAATCTCCTGCCCGACGCGTTACTCGCAGGATTCATCTTCCATCAACTTGAGAAACAGCTTACGGTATGGGTTAGGCTGCCTGTACTACGCCGGGCGGTTTTGGCTGCACCAACGCCGGCTGCTGGCGTGCGGTCTATTTCGCCTGCCGCAGTGACGGTTTTACGATCCGTCGCTGCGGGTGAGACAAAAGGCACCGGGCCGAAAAGAGGCTTCCGTTCGCCGGCCATGTGTGGTACAATAGCATACAGGACACGTCGCATCCCAACGGCCACTTCCTTTTCCACTTGACCTCGTTTTCCCCGTGCCCGACTTCTCGTTTCCGGCCGTTATTCAGAA
>CAZHBM010000098.1:0-10866 GCA_964529945.1 uncultured Anaerolineales bacterium
TTGGCCCGACGGACCACTTGTTGCCTCGGTCGACTGCACCGTTGCCGGCGCTATACTGCCGCAGCCCACCAGAGAAAGCACTGTCACGAAAACGGCGACGGTAATACCAATTGTTTTTTTCATAGTAGTGGATGTCTATCCTTTCATGATTACGGTTGCGGCGCGAGTTGCAGTCCCGCCTGGAGCCATGTCTATGCCAACATCATAGGCCCTACCATTTAACGCGGTTTCAATGGGGTGTAAACGCTGTGTAAACGGGGCGTTAATATTTCTTTAATCGTCGGGTGTCATTGAACCGACTGTCGATTGGTGTGTATACAGCCGTCCAAGCCTGGTCTTGGGATTGCACGAACAGGGGCGCAGCCATAAGCTGCGCCCCCAGAAAACTGCCAGCTGAACTATTGAGCTATCTTGGGGATGTCTTCTCTGGTTGCCATCACACAGTTGACAGGGCCGAAAACGGAGTACGCAACGGCTTCAGCCCCTGACACGGTTGACTGTGAGACCAAGTCAACCAGGTCGCGAGGACGGAGGATATTACTCAGCCAACTATAGGCAGACTGAAATAAAATGTGGATCCTTTGCCTTCAACGCTGTCTACCCAGATGTGACCGCCATGCGCTTCGACGATGTGCTTGGCAATCGCCAGTCCCAGGCCGGTGCCGCCACCGCTGCGCGCCCGGTCCGCCTTGTAGAAGCGCTCGAAAATACGGGGCACGTCTTCGGCCGGGATACCAACGCCCGTGTCCGCTACCGCAAAGATCACGTTGTCGCCCACCGCTTCGGCCGAAACCGTGATTTGACCTTCCGGTTCGGTGAACTTGATGGCGTTGTGTACCAGGTTGGTGACCACCTGTTGTATACGCTCGCCATCAGCCGAGACGTGAGGAAGCTCCGGCGGCAGTTCAATTTTCAGGCTGAGTCCGGCTCGCTCCGCTTGCGGCTGCAGGCGTTCGACCGGTGTCACGAGAATCTCCTGCACGGAGACCGGGGCGATGCGCAACGGAGCCTTGCCCGACTCGACGCGAGCCAGCTCAAGCAGCTCCTGCACGATTTGGGTCATATCGTCCACTTCAGTTTCGGCACGGTCCAAAAAATGCTGGGTAGCGAAGGTGTCTTCCAGTGCACCGCCACGGAGCGTTTCAATCACCGCTTTCAGGGAGGCCAGAGGCGTCCGCAGTTCGTGCGAGATGTTACTCACAAAATCTCGGCGCACATTTTCCAACCAACGCAGTTGGGTCAGGTCTTGGATCATTACCAGGCAGCGTGGTGCTTCTCCGGCCTCCAGCGGCGTTATGATGGCGCGCACAAAGAGGCCCAGGTGACTGACATTCAGGGTGGCGATTCTTTCCGTCCCGCGGTCGTGGCTGTTGTGCCACAGCTCGATCAACTGGTAGTCACGTACCACTTGGGCGAATGACTGACCGATGATGGCGGCTTTGTCCAATTTCAGCAAACGCGCGCCGGCTCCATTGATGAGTTGCACCCGTCCCCCACCATCGACAATCAGCACGCCGTCGGCCATATATTCGAGCACCGCGGCTTGCTCGTCGCGCTGGCGCGTCATCGTTCTCAAGCGGCTCTCGAACTCATCGGCCATCGCATTGAAGGCCACAAACAGGCCGGTAAACTCATCGTGTCCCGAAGGGATGACGCGTGCCCTTGAATCGCCGGCTGACAATCGACGCGACACTTCTGTCAGCCGCCGCACGTAGCCGATCAGGTGCCGGTCAACCAGCAGTGCCGCCAGTGCGCCTAGGCCAATCGCTACCAGTGCCATAATCAGCAGCGACCTTTGTAGCCAGGGCGTCACGCTTTGGAAGGGAGTCGACAAATGAACGACGACCTGGAACGATGGGGCCAGGTAAGCCGCCATTGCCGTATCGGCGGTAGTCCCACCACCTTCGATGCTGTCCAAGAAGAAACCGTGGCCGGTCTCCAATGCTTGTTGCACCTCTGGACGCCGTATTAGCTGGCCGGCAGCTTCCGTCTGTTGGGCATCCGATGGCCATTCGGCGCCTTGGGTAGTTATCAAAACGATCTGGGCACCGGTTTGTGTTGACCACGTGTCCAGCCACACTGGAAGTTCCTCCGGCGCAGCTGCCAGGAGCGGTAGGCTGTCGGCGATCAACTGTGCCTCGGCCAGCATTCTCGTTTCCTGGTGCTTCTCTTCGTTTTGCAGCAGTTGGTCGGGGACATACAGGAAAACCCCGGCAATGACCAAAATGGTAATCAGTGTGTAATACAGAAAGAAACGCCAACCCGTCTTGCTCACAGTTGCCTACCCCTCAAAGCGATAGCCGACTCCTCGGACCGTCACAATGCGGTCGGGTTCGGCAGGATTCGGTTCTATTTTTTCTCGCAGCCAGCGGATGTGAACATCCACCGTGCGGCTGCCGCCGTCAAAGTTCCATCCCCACACGCGTTCCAGAATCAGGTCGCGTGACAGCACCATTCCTTTGTGGCGAGCCAAGAAGACGAGTAAATCGAACTCTTTGGGTTTCAGGTGCAAGGGCTCTCCTTTGAGGAGCACTTCGCCTCGTGTCAGGTCAAGCTGCAGGTCGGAGAAGGTCAGTACCTCGTGATCGGCTTCAGACGGTCCTTTATTGTCGGCTTGGGAGACCAATTCTTCACGGATCAATTGCACGCGGCGCAACAAGGCTTTCACCCGCACCAGCAGTTCGCGCATACTAAACGGCTTGGTCATATAGTCGTCGGCGCCAACCTCAAGGCCGACCAGCTTGTCTACCTCTTCAGCCCGCGCAGTGAGCATCAAAATGGGCACGTTGCTCTCCCGGCGCAGTCGCCGGCAGACCTCGATGCCGTCCATAGAGGGAAGCATGATGTCCAATACGATCACGTCCGGTTGTTTTTCTCTGGCCATGTCGAGCGCCACCAACCCGTCTGCGGCAGTCAATACGTCGTATCCCTGGCGCTCCAGGTTATAAGCCAGTGTCTCCAACAAGGCCGGTTCGTCCTCAACTACCAAAACCTTTTCGTTCATTTTGACCTCACAAGCCTTTTCAGCTTCCGGTTAAGCGTCGGTCAAGGCACGGCACATGGCCATCAACCGGTCTAACTCAGCGTACATTTCCCCCAAGGACTGCAGGCTTATCTGTTCTACCAGCGACCTCTTGATGGCTTCCCGTTCATCCTCAGTCGTCACCTCGGGCGGGTACTTGGCGGCGAAAATCTGCACTCAGGCCCAAGGCCGGTGGCAATACAGCACATCCAGCCCGGCTTTTTCCGCGTAGCGACGCATCTCCTCCGGAGTGGAGAATCGGCTATGATGCACTGGATGTGTGTCGCGTCACCGATAGTGCTCGACCTCCCACCAAAAACGATCCCAACCGGGTGAACCGGTCAGATCCAGGCCGTCGTAAAAGACGACTCCGCCCGGCTTCAAGAGGCGCTGCATATCCTGCACGTAGCGGAATAGGGTCGCCTGGTCCAGATGCATAAATACCACGTGACAGTAGATGCGGTCAAACGTATCTGGCGGCAGATCTTCCAGCGATTAACTCGGCAGAGCCAGGAGCTGGCCGTTGTCCAGGTACGGAGTTCGCCGGCGGGCGATCTTGATCATACTGCTGGAGATGTCGCACCCCCGCCACTCCCGGCAATACGGCGCTAATTCGCGCCCAATGCGTGCCACCCCATAGCCTTCTTCCAGAACCTGGTGGTCGGGCTTGATGGATAACCCGCGTACGAATGCATTGGCCGTCACCTGTCCTCGCGCTACCAGATGTGCTTCGTTGACGCTGTTGTCCACCATTTGGCAGGCATGTTTCCGGCTGTGGCCGATAAATTCCCACGCTTGTTTCGTTGATGACCACCTGCTTTTTTCGGACCGCCACAGACGATAGACGTGCAGCGGGTATCTTCAGTAGCCTTCGGTGAAGAAACGGCGCAAAAAGTCTGCGTTCAATTCAAATCCGGCCTCCAGATAGGTGCGTCAACTGAAATGCGTCCTACAGGACAGCTTTTATCTGTTCGGCCACATGACGGGGAATGCCCGGCACAGCCGCCAACTCGTCCACCGTGGCTTGTTTGATGGCATCGATGGAGCCCATCGCTTTCAGCAGCGCTTTTCGTCGCTGGGGGCCCACGCCCGGGATCTGCTCCAATTGCGACGCCAGCCCGCGTCGTTGGCGCACCTTCTTGTGATAGGTAATGGCGAAGCGGTGGGCCTCGTCCCGAATCCGCTGCAATAGATACAATCCCTGGGAATGATCGGGCAAGCGGACCGGTTGTAACCGATCCGGCAGGAACACCTCTTCTTCTCGTTTTGCCAGGCCGCAAATGGGCACAGCTCCGCGCAGCTCGAATTCCTCCAGCACCTCCAAGGCTGCATTGAGTTGCCCTTTGCCACCGTCAATAATGATCAGGTCCGGCAATATGTTCCAGGTGTTCTCTTCCTCTTTGCGGTCGCCAGGTCCTGGTTGAGTCTCATAGCCGCCGTCGTGCATGCGCTTGAAACGACGGCGCAATACCTCCTGCATGCTGGCGAAGTCGTCTTGCCCGGCCACCGACTGAATCTTAAAGCGCCGGTAGTCGCTCTTGTGGGCCGTCCCCTTGACGAAGACGACCATGCTGGCCACCGTGTTGGTTCCCTGCAAGGTGCTGATGTCGTAACACTCGATCCGCAACGGCGGCCCGGGCAGGTTCAGGTATTGCTGCAGCTCTGCCAGCGCTTCGGTCTGCTTGCTCTCGTCGGCGTGCCACTGGGTGCGCAGATGAGTCAACGTTTCGCAGGCGTTAGAGGCAGCCATTTGCACCAGTTGCAGTTTCCGCCCTCGACGCGGCACTTTGAGAACCACGTCGGCACCACGCTTGCTGCGCAACCAGTCGCGAATGATCATCACCTCGTCAACCTGTTGTGGCAGCAGAATTTCGGGCGGTACCTGGCTCACCTGGTCGTAAAACTGTTTGATAAAACTGGTGATGATTTCTTTTTGATCCTCGTCCACCGTGCCGTCGAGTAGGAAGTATTCGCGACCGATTAACCGGCCGCTGCGAATGAAAAACACCTGCACGCAAGCATCACCGTCCTGTTGGCAGAAGGCGATCACGTCGTGATCCTTGAGGTCGGGGCTCATGACCGTCTGCTTTTGCACGATGTATTCAATGGCCTGTAACTGGTCGCGCAGCGCGGCTGCCTTCTCAAAGTCCAGTTGTTCCGCTGCCGCCGCCATCTGGTGGCGCAGGTCGGCTACCACCTCGTCCGTCCGCCCAGACAGAAAATCACATAGGCGGTCGATGGTCGCCCGGTATTCTTCCTGGGTGACCGCTCCGATGCACGGTGCCGAGCAGCGCCCAATGTGGTAATACAGGCACGCCCGTGGATCGTTGCCTGTGATGTCGCGCGTACAGGTGCGATAGGGGAATATCTTTCGTACCAGGTCCAATGTCTGGTAGGCGGCCGACGACATCGTATAGGGCCCAAAAAAACGAGCGCCATCGTTACTTATACGCCGGGTGGTTGTCACGCGCGGATAAGCTTCCTGCCAGCTGACCTTGATGTACGGGTAACGTTTGTCGTCCTTGAGTTGGACGTTGTAGTGCGGCTGGTGTTTCTTTATCAGTGTATTCTCTAGCAACAACGCTTCCAGTTCGCTCTGCGCGATGATGAAGTCGATGTCGGCGATTTCCGCTACCAGCCGCCGCGTCTTTAGCGTGTGCTGAGAAGAATCGCGAAAGTACGAACGCACGCGGGAACGCAGGTTGACCGCCTTGCCCACGTAGATGATGTCACCTTCGGCATTCTTGAATAGATAGACTCCCGGTTTGGAGGGGAGTGTTTTGAGCGTATCTTCAAACTCTGGTCGTAGCATATCGTCAAAATTATACCACAGACAGGAATCACCCTCAATGAGGTATGTTGTATATTCTCGGTAGATGGCAATATGGTGTGAATCGGCGGCCGGCCTAATCTTTGTTTCTTGGGGGGAGCCCCCCAAGAAATATTATAGGCTGCCTGATTCTAAACGCTTCTTACGGCATTATGTGAGCGGTCTCTTACGAACCCACTTGACCGCCAAGCTTTGGCTCTGTCCAGTTTCTCCTGCAAGAGAAATTGGGGATCCATCCCCTCAATGGTCCGTTAGCCGGTAGTGGTAAACGTCTACCAGGGCAAAATGGGCCGAATCGATCAATTGTCCATGTTGTTGTAGCCAGGCGAGCACCAAGTCGCGGTTGTCCCAGAGTGCGTCTTCCGATTCCACCAACCACAACGACGTGTAGGGCGCCGTCAACTGGCTCATAGCCTTATTGATCTCGGCTTGAGGCCGATCACCGTTGGTCCATGGTGCTTCCAGTGTCACAAATGGACGCGGGTAATAATAGTCGAAGGTGTATTGGATGTACGGCATCTGAAATAGTACCGGCTCTTGTTGCTCTCGCCGGCCGGCGACGAAGGCGGCCGCTTGCCGGAAGTCCGATTTGAGCGGTTGGGTGGCCTGGATGCCGATGGCCACGCTGTTGACCACCAGAACGACGGCCAGGGTGACGGCGGCTACCGGCGGGGAAAATCGGCCCAATGCCACAATCCCACGGGCGGCCAGGATGTAGAAGGCCGGCGCCACAAAAATCAGGTAGCGGGGTTCAAAGACCGGCACCCGAAAGGAGATCAGGTAGATCGAGAAGACCGGCACCAGCATCCATAGTGCCAGGAACAGTCGGTCGCGAACGGAAGACGAGCCGGCCCGATCTTTGGCGAAAAGGCCCATCAGAACGGCGAACAGGAAGGCGGCCACCACCACCCAACCACCCACCTGGGCTACCCCGCGGGTGTACAAGCTAAAGAGAAGTGACAACATCTGCCTTGGGCTATAAGTAGGATGCCCCGTGTCATAACCGCTCAACAACCACGGCAATTGCCACACGGCCAGGGGAACGTAAGGCAGTGTCAATACGGCCAGCGACGCCACGCCGGCGCGCCAACGACGTTTGAAGGTCGGCCAGCACAGCAGCATCAACAGGCCATAAACAATTACCATCAAGGCTGACAGCATGTGGATGTAAAAAGACAGGCTGGCCGAAGCGACGAAAGCCACCCACCACAGTACCCGGTTGGTGGCCAGGGCACGCAGCAAAGACAACATGGCCAGCAGAGTCAAGGCGCCCACCATCGCGTACATTTTGGCGTCCTGGCCGTACCAGGCGTAATAGGCGGAAACCGTGCTCAGCAGGGCGGCCACCAGCCCCGCCCGCCGGCCGACGAAAGTCCGGGCCACACGCCAGACCAGCGCCACGGCCAATACGCTGAAACAGGCCGACAGGAAGCGCAAACCAAATTCACTGTCACCCGCCAGGTGCAGCCAGAAGCGCATAATCACGTAATACACCGAGCCATTGTGACCAGGGTGGAAAATGCTGCCGGCCAACTTTTCCGGCGACCAACCGGAGAAACGCTGTACGTCCACCTCGTCGCGCCACAGGCTTTGGAAATCCAGGCTAATGGTACGTACGAAAAAAGCGACCAAAACAAGCACGAGCATTGTGATGGTCGCTTTTGATATCGATTTCCGAGATGGACTGCGGAGATAAGCAGATGGACCGAAGTGGTTATTCACCCGTCGGCGGATTCTCCCCTGCGCTGCTGCGTCCATCAGATTTGTCCTTTTTCGGCAGTGACTCCGGGGTCGTCTGTGGCCGGCGCCGGCCCTTGATTTCCAGGTATAGCAGACCAACAGGAACCAAGAGCAACAAAATGATGCCACAGCACAACCAGGGATAGGCCACCGCCACGACGGCCGTATCCCAGAACTTGGCCCAATTGACGATGGACTGGCTGACGGACTTGGCCGCCGGCGTAGCTGTTGTGGCTGCCCCTGGGGCCGGGGTCTCACCAGGTACAGACGTGGACGTTGGTTCGGGCGCGGCGGCCTCGGTCGCCGCCACGGGCGTCTCGGTGGGCGTTTCCTCAGTCACAGGCTCCACCGGCACGACAGTGGCTTGCACCGGCGTCGGTAGTGGTGATACGGGCGCTTCGGTGGCGGCTGTTTCCTGGTCCGGCGCAGTTTCTGGCTCAGCGGTGGGAGGTTCAGGCGGCAGCGGCGTATCGGTGACGGCCGGTACGGGCGTCATAGTAGGTGGTGGCACGGGCGTATTGGTTGGCGGTACCGGTGTATTTGTCGGTACCTGCGTTGGGGTGTTGTCGGCTCGCGGAGGCCCGCTGCTGGGCGATGACTGGAATGCCAGAATAGACGGCGTCGTTGGGCCCGTCCACAGAATAGCGGCAGCGAAGATGGACAAGACCAACCACGGCATCCAACCTCTGGCTCGTTTCACATGTTTTAGCGCAGAATAATGTTTAGACTGTTGTGCCATAGGTTTCGCATTATAGACGCAGACGTTTGAAATGCCAAATCACTTTGACTCTGACCACTAATCGTGTTAGTCTTATTTTATCTTGATCCCCGGAGTGACAAGGCCGTCATTGCGGTCAGCGCACCCCCTGGAGTCCAATTTAGCGGCTAATGTCACTTCTTTCAATTGTTATCGACGTAATTGGGCCGGTAGTCCTCATTGTGGGCATCGGCGTCATTTTTGATCGCAAGTTTAAACCCGATGCTCATGTGTTGTCGCGTCTGGTCATCTACGTCTTCACGCCCTGTCTTCTGCTGCAAAGCATTGCCACCTCCACGCTGAAGGCGTCGGAAATCTGGCAGATTGTCGCCGTCGCCGGCCTGTCGCCGCTGATCGTGCTCGTATTGGGATGGCTGCTCAGCCGGGCCTTCGGCTTCGACCGGGCGCTGACCAGCGCTTTTCTGCTGAGCGTTTCCTTGGTCAACGTTGGCAATTTTGGCCTGCCGGTGAACGATTTTGCCTTTGGACCGGCCGGGATGGAACGGGCTTTGATCTACTTCGTCGTAGCCACCGTATGGACCAACACCGTGGGTGTGTTCCTGGCCTCGAGCGGCAAGGCTTCCATGGTCCAGTCTTTGCTCAACGTCTTCAAGACCCCTTTACCCTACGCAACCGTGATCGCTCTGTTATTGAATACTTACCAGGTTACGTTGCCCGTACCCATCGAACGTACCGTTTCCCTTCTCGGCCAGGCTACGGTGCCTGCCGCCCTGTTGGTTTTGGGGCTCCAGCTGTCTCGTACGTCCTTCAAAGGCCGTGTGTGGCCTATCTCCCTGGCAACGGTGACCAGATTGCTGGGCGGCCCACTGACGGCGTTTCCACTGGTGGCCCTATTTGGCATTTCAGGTGTGACGCGTCAGGTTTGCCTGATCCAGGCCAGCATGCCCTGCGGTGTCATGAGCGGCGTGTTAGCTACCGAGTTTGGCAGCGATGCGGAGTTTGCCACCTCGACCGTACTGACCAGCACGTTGGGCAGTATCATTACCCTCAGTTTCTTGTTGTGGTTGGTTCGCTGAGTCCGTCTTTGCCCCTTTGACATAACTCAACAATTTATGGTAAAATATAGGTGTTGGTTAGGTATTTTGTGGGCACAGAAAGTTTGGCAGTCTGCCAAAGGAGGGACTCATGCGTTACAACTGTCTGGCCGTCCTCGGCCGCGTTGTACGTCCCCTGATAATTGCCAGTCTTGTGGCCGCAGTCCTGCTTGCCGGTTGCACGCGACCACGCCCGGCGCGACGGGGCGAGACACCCGCCGCCGGCGCTACCGAAACAACAGTTTCAACGGCCGACGGCGTGATTACGTGGGAATCGGTGCGTGTGATCGGTGACCAACCCGACGTGGTCCCCGGTGAGCTGGTCATTAAGTTGGAGGCGTCGTCCGGCTATCAGGCTTTGAGTGCCGCTCCCGAACGAGGCGGGATCGTGGCTACCGGTGTGGACAATATCGACCGTCTCAACGAGCAATTTGGTGTCACCGGTTTCGATCCACTGATCAAGCCGGTCGCCCAGGCGGCCGGGGAGAATCTCGAGTCGATGGCGGTCCGCAAACCGGCCCTCTTGGGACTGTACGTGGCTCGTCTGGCGCCCCAGGTGAATCTCAACGAGGCTGCGGCCGCCTATCGTAGCCAGCCGGAAGTCATCTTTGCCGAACCCAATTTCTACGTCTACGCTAACGACGGTCCCTCCGCTCCTCTGGCTTTCACCCCGGATGATCCTTACTACAACCTGCAGTGGAACCTGGCAGCCATCCAGGTGCCGCAAGCCTGGGACGTCTCCGAGGGGCAGAACGTGGTGGTGGCCGTGCTTGATTCGGGCATTGCCTACGAGGACTACGACCGTTATCGCCAGGCGCCGGATTTGAAAAACACCAATTTTGTGCCTGGATACGATTTTGTCAACAACGACGAACACCCCAATGACGACGCCGGCCATGGCACTCACGTGGCCGGAACGATCGCTCAGAGCACCAACAACGGCATTGGCGTGGCCGGCGTGGCTTTTGACTGCAGCTTAATGCCCGTCAAGGTACTCAATGCCCGCGGGCAAGGCAGTTTCGACGCGCTGGCACAGGGCATCATCTACGCTGCCGATCACGGCGCGCGGATCATCAATCTGAGCTTGAGTGGTCGCAAAACGTCGCAGCTGCTGATCGATGCCCTGCAATATGCCGCCGACAAGGGGGTCCTGGTCGTGGCGGCTGCCGGCAACAGCGGTGGCGCAGTTGAGTATCCGGCCGCTTACGACAACGTGCTGGCGGTGGGGTCGGTGGAATATGGACACAACCGCGCCCAGTACAGCAATTTTGGCCCCCAGGTGGACGTGGTGGCACCCGGCGGCGATACCCATTCCGACCGAAATGGGGACGGTTATCCTGATGGCATCCTGCAGCAGACGATCAAATCCGGCGACGTCAGCCAGTTTGAATTGATGTACATGGAAGGCACGTCAATGGCCGCCCCGCACGTGTCTGGTGTGGCCGCCCTATTGTTTTCCCTC
>CAZHBM010000099.1:0-10164 GCA_964529945.1 uncultured Anaerolineales bacterium
GCCGCGCTGGTGGTCACGATGGCCGGCGTTGTTTTGCGCGGCTATCGCTGGCAGATCCTGGTCCACGACCAAGGCGTCGATGCCTCTCTGGGCGAGTTGACGGCCTTGTGGTTCGTCAGTTTCCTTTTCACCAATTTGCTGCCCAGCGGCATTGGTGGAGACGCCATCAAGATGTACGAGTTGTCCCGCAGCAGCGAAAAGGGTGCCCAGGCGGTCAGCAGCGTGCTTGTCGACCGCTTCGTTGGACTGTTCGCCCTGCAGGCCATCGCCCTGGTGGCGCTTGTCTTTAGTTGGCGTATCATCCCGTTCCAAATCGTTTTGTTCACCATTGCGCTATTTTGCTTCAGCCTGATGGTTGCCTGGGTCGTCTCGTCGCGCCCACTGTGGAATGCACTGGTGCGCTGGCTACCGCCGATTGAGAAATTGTTGTCGATTAAGATCGTGCGCGCACTATTCGATTCTCTCCAAAGCTACAGCCGCTCGGCCCTGTTGCGCGCCTTCGGCATTGGGCTGGTCTTCAACGTCCTGCTCATCAGCATGAACGTGCTCATCGGCACAGCATTGGGAGCCACGGTGCCCTGGGTCTATTACCTGGTATTCGTGCCCATCACGTCGATCGTGCTTATCGCCCCAATATCGTTTGCCGGCCTGGGGGTGCGAGAAGGTGCCTACGTGTTCCTCTTCGCCCAGGCGGGAATGCCCCAGGAAGTGGCCCTCTCCTTGTCCCTGATGGTGTACGTCATCGGCACCGTTGCCCCCGGTCTGGTGGGCGGCGTCATCTACCTGGTGCGTGGCACACGTAGCTATAGCACTGCGGAAAGTGCGGCCGGAGAGTAGCCACCGATGCTACCGAGGGGGTCTCGCGCCTGGCGACACTGGGCTGTTCTGCCGGCGTTGCTGCTGGCAGCCAACGCAGCCATATTGTTGACCGGTGCCGGCTGGCTGCGCCTTTTGGCCGGTTGTGCCCTGCTTTTCGCTCTACCCGGAATCGCGTGGCTGCGGGCGTTGGGCTGGCTGGGCAGCCGCCGCGGGCTGGAGCGGCTGGTATGGACGGCCGGCCTGTCGACCGCGCTGGCTTCCATCGCTATGCTGGTGGCCGTCTACTGGCCCCAACCCCTCAACCTGACGCAGACATTGCTGGTCCTGGACGCCTTCACGCTGGCAGGCGTGCTGGTCGAGCTGATTTGGCCATCCCTCGGCCGGTCAGTTAATCCCAATCGCCATGCGAGACTGGAGTGGCCCTCGGGTTGGGTCCTGGTGGCCCTGTTGGTCATATTCGCCGTAGCCCTGTTTCTGCGCTGGTACGCCCTGGGATACGGGGAGTTTCACGAAGACGAATTGGAGAACATGCGCCTGGCCGTCCGGGCAATGAAAGGCGAAGAATACGCGCCATTCCTGGACAGCAAGGGGCCGATTCACTGGCTGTTGCCGGCCGCCCTGTGGATGATGCACGGCTGGATCAACGAGGCCATCGCCCGAATCGTCTTTGCCCTGTGCAGCAGTCTGACGGTGTTGGCCGTTTACAGCCTGGGGCGCCGCATGTTGTCCGAAAAGGTGGCCCTGGTCGCCGCCGGCGCGATGGCCATAAACGGCCTCTTGGTCGCCTACGCCCGCCACGTCGAGAACCCAAGCCTGATCGTGTTTTGGGCGGTGTTAGCCGCCTGGTGCGGGTACCGGGTCTATCGTCTACGCCACCGGCCGGGCGCGGAAGCGACCGTCGTTCAAGTGACGGGCTGGCTGCTGTTGGGCGTGGGGCTGATGGCCCACCCGAACATGATCCTGTACGTGCCGCCGTTCGCCTTTTTGATTGCTGCCAGCTATTGGCACAACCCACCCTTCTGGAAGCGGCAGTGGCCCGTGCTGGTGGTTGGCGTGCTTCTGCTGTTAGGCCTGGCGGCTGGTTTTTACGTGCCGTTCCGGTTGGACCCGAACTTCCAGCTCTCGGTGACCTACTTTGCCGAAGAACGGGTCGGGACCGGCCTGTTCTACAATGGCATAGCCGGCTTGTTAAGCCTGGAAGCGGACTACAGCACGCGCTACTACATGCCCCTAATTGTGCTGTTCACGGGTGTCCTCTTCTGGCACGAATTCAAGAAGTCGGGGCGCAAAGGGCAGGTTGTCTTTGCGCTGCTGGGCCTGATGATACTCAGCACCGCCCTGTGGCCGCAACTGTGGCAGTGGGGACCGGTCAACGCCGCATTTGTTCCCTTGACGCTGCTGCTGGCGGCGCTGGTGATTATGCCGGCGGTTGCTTTCGAGGTGAAGGCGCTGGTTCTCTGGTTTGGCATTCCCTACCTGGCGCTGACATTCTTCGCCAAAGATGCCGCCACGCACATCAGAAATGCCTACCCGGCCTGGTTCCTGCTGGCAGCCGCCGGTTTCTGGCTGTATTGGCGTGCCATTCCGCAGTCCGTCGCCCGCTGGGTCAAAGCCGGCAGCCTGGTTGTGGTAGCGGTAGCGGCCGGCCTGATCGTGTATTACGAGTACGTCGAGTTCCTGGGCCCGGTCACCAACTATTGGCAGATTGAGGCCGATGCCAAATACAACCCCAATTCAATCTACCGCGTCCTGTATGGACAGATGCCGCGCCCGCGCAAATTGGTGAGCAACCCGCGCCTGGGCGGCTGGAAAGTCGTCGGCAGCCTGTACGACGAAGGCGTCTTGAGCGGTGATTTCCGCAGCATCCAGGAATCGTTTGCCGTCCCGATCTGGTATACCCACCAGATGCCCCGCTCGTGCTACGAGGATCCGGAAAACTATTTTGTGCGCCTCGACTCGCGGGGAGAGCCACCGGAGATCCAGGACCTGTTAGCCAACGGCTACGGTAAAACCGCGGTCGTCCTGGTCGACCACCAACCCAAACTCTACCTGTTCAAGAAAGGTGCGCCGGCGCCTGAAAATCCGGCGGTCTACGACCTAAACGATTATCGCGCCCAGTTCGACCGCAGCGCCACGCCCGAACGCTACGTGCAGGGACAGGTTCCGCAACACCGGCAACAAATTCGGTTTGGTGACAGCCTTGTGTTGCTGGGTTACGACCTGAGCCCCCACGCGCTGCAGCCAGGCCAGACCCTGACGCTGACCCTTTATTGGCAGGCTATCGCGCCGATGGCAGTCCGCTATCGGGCCTTCGTCCACGTTGAAGACCAACAGATGTGGGGCCAGCACGATGACGACCCCGTCTGCCGCCTGCGCACCGACGAGTGGCGGCCGCCACAAACCGGGCAAGGGCAGTTTCGCGTGACGTTGGACGCCGGTACGCCGGCAGGAACCTATCCGCTCACCATTGGGGTTTACGATCCCAATAACGGCGAGCGACTGGAAGTCTTCGACCAAAGCGGCCAATCTTTGGGTTCCATGTTACAATTGGACACTGTCTCCGTGACACGGTAGGGTCTACCCGCATGGATTGGGTCCGGGGACGGCATTCTTGTTATTTTCAGGAGAATCACTGTTATGCCAGAGCTTTCCATCGTTTTGCCCATATACAACGAGGAAGAGAACATCCCCCACTTGTTTGAAGAACTGTTGCCCGAACTGGAAGCCGTTGGGTGTTCCTTTGAGATTATCGCCGTGGACGACGGCAGCCGCGACAACAGTTTCCAGCAGTTGGCCAAGTGGCACGATTTAGATGCGCGTATTCACGTGATTCGTTTTCGGCGCAACTTCGGCCAGACAGCCGCTTTTGCCGCCGGCTTCGACCGCGCTCAGGGTGATGTCGTGATCACGATGGACGCCGACCTGCAGAATCCCCCATCGGACATACCCTTGCTGCTGGAGAAGATCGACGAGGGCTATGACGTGGTCAGCGGCTGGCGCGTGGGCCGCTGGAAAGAGGGCTTTTTCAGTTTCCTGACCCGTCGCATTCCGTCGGCAACGGCCAACTGGCTGATTTCCCGGGTCACAGGCGTCCACCTGCACGACTACGGGTGCTCGTTAAAGGCATATCGCAACGACGTGATCCGCGAGATCAAACTGTATGGGGATATGCACCGCTTCATTCCGGCCATCGCCAGTTACTATGGGGTTAGGATTGCGGAAGTGCCGGTATGTTATCGCTCGCGCCAGTTCGGGCAGACCAAATACGGCATCGGCCGTACCATCCGCGTCCTGCTCGATATGCTGACCGTTCGCTTTCTGCTCAGCTACTCGACACGCCCGATCCACATCTTCGGCCTGATGGGCCTGGTGTCCATCGCACTTGGGATGGGTATTGGCATCTACCTGACGATACTCAAATTCCTGCAAAGCGCATCCCTGGCAGAGCGCCCGCTGCTGTCCCTGGCGATTATGTTGGTCACCATCGGCGTCCAACTGGTGATCATGGGCTTGCTGGGAGAGCTGGTCGTACGCACTTACTACGAGACCCAAAACAAACGCATCTACGCCGTACGCGAGGAGCTGGGTGCCACCCCGGAAGAGACAACCAACTGCGATTAGTCGAGCAGTTGATCAAGGAAGCGCGCTACCTGGCTGGCGCCGTCAGGGCCTGACCGGGTAATGCGGGGCATGGCCAGCAAACCGTCCAGCTGCTCCAGCCAGCTGCCGTCCTCGAACGCCCCTTGAGACAACGGCAGGCTGGGCACCGCTGTGTTAAGGAAACGGCCCAAAACCCGCGCCTCGGGGAACTGCGGACGCGACACGTACCCATAAGCGACCCCTGCCCAATAGACCTCGGCCACGGTGCTGTAGCCGGCTTTTCCGACCACCACATCACTGGCGTTCAGCAGGTTTGGGTGGAAAAAGCCGGAATTGGCCGCCAGGAAAATCGAGTTGCCTCCCGGCCGCCTGCCTTCCACAGCGTCGCCTTCGGCACCGGCAAACACGAAATAGACATCCGGCCGGGTTGCCAGGCGTTCAAGAAACGTGTACTGCCAGGCCATGCCCCCCATCGTAACCAGGACCATCTTTGCCGATAGTGGGATACCCAACTGCCGCCGAACGTCGGCGGCCGATTCTCTGGCGCGCCGGGCCACCGGCGACGTTGTTTGCGCTGCCGGACGAGGCACACAAACCGGCCTCGTCTGCACCAAGAAATCCGCTTGGGCGAATATGTCCTGTAAGTAGTCGATATGCCGCCCCAGCCGGCTGTCCTGGGCCACGTAGGCCCGGTAGATCCAGTCCCAGGTGAAGTTTTCCACCAGTACGGACGGAAGGCCGGCCTGTCGTGCAACGGCGATCCCCAGTGGTGAAATGTCGCTTACGACCAGGCGGCAGCCTGTTTCGGAGAGTTGTCTTGCCAGACGCCGCACCTCTCGTCGATCGAAGGGCAAAAACGCGTCCAACCGTCGGCGGGTCTCGGTCACGTCCTCCTCCAAGGCTGAGACCTGGGCCATCCCGACATCGGTCAGCAGCGCGTGATAGGTCGCCAGACCGGGTGAGGATTGGTCAAAGAACCACTGCGGAACCAGGGAGAAGATTTCGAACCTGGCGGCTGGATTGAGGTTGGCCAAGGCCGCCATGACCGCCGCAGCCCGGGCTGCGTGGCCAAAGCCGTGCGGAGTAACAAAATAGGCGATGCGGGGTTGTTGTCCCATCAGAAGATGCGCTCTCTGACCGGTCAATCAATGAAGCGATATTTTGTAAGCGCCCAGAGGGCCGCAAAGCCATCTTTCCAGGATATTTTTTTGCCCTCGGAGAATTCGCGGCCGGTGTAGGAAATCGGCACCTCGTAAATGCGGTGGCCGCGTTTCAATATTTTGGCCGTAAACTCGGGCTCGAAGTCGAAGGCGCGCGCCTTGAGCGGGATATCGCGGATCACTTCGGCCCGGAAGCACTTGTAACACGTCTCCATGTCGGTCAAGATGGTGTCGTAGAGAATGTTGGTCACCAGGGTCAGGATACGGTTTCCGAGCATGTGGCTGAAGAACATCGTTTTGGTCGGGCCGCCACGAAAACGAGAACCATAAACCACGTCGGATCGCCCGTCCAAGATGGGTTCGAGCAACAGGCGATATTCCCGAGGGTCGTATTCCAAATCGGCATCTTGGATGACGAGGAAATCGCCGGTCGCATGCTGGAAACCGGTCCGGACCGCGGCGCCTTTGCCCTGATTGTGGTCGTGAAAAAAGGCCCGGACACGTCCGACCGAAGCCTGCTGGGCCAAAACCTCGCGCGAACCGTCCTGGGATCCATCGTCGACGGCCACTATTTCCTTCTCCATGTGTACGGAATCACCCAGGTGGCTGTAGGGACCAAAACCGGTCGGCACGACCACCTCGACCGAGTCTACCCGGCGGATGATCTCCGACAAAGTCGAGATTTCGTTATAGACAGGTATGATGATTGATAGTTTCAATGGCTTCCTCTCAAGAATCGGCGGAAGTCTAGTCCGAATGGGCGGAGAGCGTCGTCACGGGGTAATCTGGGCGCTGTAGCTATAGGTTGCCGGCTCAGTGGTGAAGGGTGTCCTGCCGGACACGACCAGCACAACCCGGTCTACGTCGACCCCCAACCCGGGCACGGTCACCTGACCAATGTTATTGGCATCCAGCTCCAATCGCCGCACCTGCGCCGTGTCTCCTTGTTCGATGAGTTGCACCAAATAGCGCTGCGGCAGTATGTTGTCGATGCGAACGAATCCGGAACCTTGCCAACCGCCATCGCCGGCTTCCAGATCGTCAAAATAGCCGATTTCCGGCAGACTGATATCGTCCAGCAGTAACCCCACCTGGTTTACCGCATCGTCGGTGATGTATTCGAAACGGACATTTATCACCTGGCCGGCGTAGGCCGACAAATCGATCTCTTCCTGGACCCACTGCGGCTTATCACCATCACCGGAAATACCCGTCCATGCGTGTCCGAAGCTGTTTCCGCTCTTGTTGTCAGTGGTGGTGAACCGACCGGGCAGAATCTGCCACGTCTCGCCGCCATCGGTGGACGCTTCGAAGAAGGCAAAATCCCAGTCTCTCTCAATGTCGTACCACAGCCAGAACTGCAGGCTGGCCGTCTCGACAGCGGACAAATCGAAGGTTCTTGTCAGAGTCATATCGGAATCATCGCCGCGATTCGACCACCATTGATACAGGCCGCTGTGGGCGTCATTGGGCGCGATTTTCACCTTGGTGGTGCCCGTAAACGACAGGGTCAGGTCGCCGTTACCGCGAAACGAAATGTAGTCGGCGCCATATTGGCTGACCGTCGTGCCTTGAGTCACTGGATAATCCCCATGATCGGCCGCCAGTGCAACCGGACCGACAGATTGCCCGGCGTAGCTCCAGGTCGACGCCTCACCGGTCGGGGCCGACGAATCCAGGTAGTTGGCCACCAGCCAGTCGGCAAAAACGTCGTCGAACTTTTCGCTCCGCCCGGCCTGGCTCAAGGCAATGTCGAATCCGGTCGTCCCGT
This sequence comes from uncultured Anaerolineales bacterium, assembly GCA_964529945.1. Classification (GTDB taxonomy): domain Bacteria; phylum Chloroflexota; class Anaerolineae; order 4572-78; family NAK82; genus CAZHBM01. The sequence goes on from CAZHBM010000099.1 coordinate 7,351, forward strand.
TATCCGGCAAGGCCACGACCTGTCGCATCAGATCCTCTCCAAAACGCTCGAGGAAGTAGGACATAAACAGGTAGCTGCCCCCGTAATGCGTGATGGAAGCGTTGGGTGTATTTCCCCAGGCATTCAGTTGCGTATCCGGATTTTGTGTGAATGAGTAGGCCACGCCGCCGGTGTCATATCCGTTCAACGCCATCGCCAATTCGCTCAGGCCCTCATTGATCCAGGTATCTTCATTGGCATCATTGTGCCAATGGATCATGTGCTGAAACTCGTGGGCCAGGATGGAATCCAGGTAATCGGTGCCTGGCTGAGCTGCATTGATATTGATGTAAAACATCTCTTTTTCGTTGCTGTAGGGATTGATCTGCTTCGAATACTCGTTGACACTATAGAAGTAGCCGCCAACACCGGGGACGTTACCGATGAAGACGTGGATGCGCGGATCACCGTCTACCCCGGGGGACCATTCACTGCCAAAGAAGGCCCGGTTGGTGGGGTATATCTTGTCTTCAAACGCCTGGGCCGAAGAGACAATCGCCGCGTCCGGCACGCCATAGCCGTCTTGCACCCACCAATAGGAGTGCTCGCCGACATAACGCAGAACTGCAGTTTCCTCGAAGTGAAGCAGGGGATCGCTTTCGCTCACCCAAAAAGTCTGCTGATCGCCCAGCTGGTAAGAAACGGGATTCTCTCGAACAACCGGAGGAACCGGTTGTGCCGACAACCCCAGGCGAAGGGCCAGATCGAGACGGTCCCTCGCCGGCACGTCCACCTGATGAAGAAGGGCTTCGGTGCTCAGTCCAATACTGACCGGCTTGTCATTCAAGGCCGGCGCCTTCTGTGTCGGGATTGGCGCTGGCAGGCTTACCGGCTCGGAAATGCCTGAAGGCGCCACCGTCGCGGCCGGCATTTGCGACACGGCAGGAACAAACTCAAGCGTGGGATTCATTTGTCCCCAGACAAACAGCACCCCACCTGTAATCACGCAGGCCAGCAGAACCAGGACAACCACAGCCAGGCACGCCGAATTGTTTCTGTTAAACAACAATTACTCTCTCCCAAGACGCCGCCTGCCCTTCGCCTGGAGACAGGGAGGGGCAGGCACAAAAAACGAGCTGGTTGTTAGAAGGCGGTTGACTTCACCAATTCTTCAGCCAGTCGGCCACAATGATCGTTTGTCCCGCCCCAACGTTGGTCGTTATCGGTCCGACCTCTTCCGATAGCGGCGTGTACTCAGTGCACTGCGCGTTGAATCCGGGGCCAGTACAGTCATACTGTACCACTTGCAGTGTCCAGTTACAATCGACCGGGTTGGGGATCACGATGTCATACCATCCCGGAGCCCAGTCCGGCGCCACGCCGCTGGGACCGCTTGGAAACGACAAGACGGCGAAAGAACCACACTTGGCCCGCACGCAGAAGCCGTTCACCATAGCACCGCTGGCACGATCTTTGATGTGTCCGTAGAAGCGGCCGATAGAAGCATTGGGATCGCCGTTGTAGAAGGCGTCGGGCGAGAACTGATATTTGGGTGCCTCGGTCGGCGGAGGCGGCGGCTCTGTTGGCGGAACCGGCGGCACAGTCGGCGGTACCGGTGTGTTGGTGGCCGGCACGGGGGTTTCGGTAGCAGTCGGTTCCGGAGTCACGGTCGGCGTGTCGGTCGGCAACGGCGTTGGGGTCGGCGAGGGTGTATTGGTCGGTATGGGAGTCGGTGTCGATGGCGGAATCGGCGTGTATGTCGGCCAGGGCGTTCTCGTTGGCAACTGGGCGACAACCCCGCCGGCATTCTCACCTGCATCTGACCGCAACCGGTCAGACAGCGAACATCCAAGGATGCTGGCCAAGAGCAGAACAGCGATTATAGGAATCGCAAAAGATCTTGATTTCATAACCTACAGATTCTCTCCAAAGAGCACATTTCTAGACGGGCCGGGATTTAATGATAGAGGAAAAAGTCGATGTGGACGTATTGCGGTGGCGATGATCCCATATCAAATTCCACCGGCGCCGATTCTTGTTGCCCGTTTTTCTCCAACCAGGCTTTGTAATGGCCGGCCATGTAAGGAGTTATCTTCATCTCAATGTTCATCAAGTGATTGTCACCCAGACCGGGCCCGGTCGAACCCACGACAGTCGTAACCTCAATCGGATCGGTCAGATGCTCTCCACCCAACGGGTCGATCACCTTCAACTGGTACCCCAACATGCCGTCAAAATCGCCAATGGCCGCATTCTGCACGTCAATGACGGCCGCCGTGATGCGCGTCTGGATGGGCGAGCCGGTATCATATATGTAGGGAGTGATCTGAAACGGCGTGTATGGCGGCGTCGCGGTGGCAGTCGGCGGCTCCGGCGTCGGCGTGTCGGCCGGCGGCGGCGGCGGGCCCGGCGTGTTGGTTGGCGGCACCGGCGTCTCTGTCGGTCCTTCCGGCGTGTTGGTAACAGTTGGCTCCACCGGCGTGGGCGTATCGGTCGGCGCGATCGGTGTGAACGTCGCGGTGAAAGTCGGCATCAGCGTCGGCGTCCAATCTGGTGTAAACGTGAACGTCGGCCGCGGCGTTTTCGTCGGCTGCATGGTTGGGGTGGGTGCCCGCACCAACAGGGTTCCCACAGAGCAGCCCAGACTGCCAACCAACGCCAGCAGCAGAAGTATGGTCAATGGCGCATATTTGAACTTAGTCATAAGGCTCTATTTCTGCCTGAACCAGACAAAGTCCCATCGCCATTGATTGGGGTCTGTACTATAGTTGAGCGGAACTTTCGGCGACATCTGCGTGCCGCCGCCATCCACAACGTAGATGGTCCAGGTGCCGT
>CAZHBM010000099.1:10174-10859 GCA_964529945.1 uncultured Anaerolineales bacterium
AGGCCCTGGCTCGAACTTGATGTTCACAACCTTGGCATAGCCTCCCTTGCCGGTACTGCCACACCAGTCGAAGCACGAAGGCGCGGATTCGACGTGTAAACCCGTCGAGCTATCACCGACTACCCGATAGCCACCCAGCGGCGTGTTGCCTGAATCCGTAATCGATACAAATACGATGATGGCCGGGTTGGTCGTCTGTGTCCAGGTCGGATCGTTTTGCTCGGCCACAACAAAGGGATATTCCGGCATAGGGGTCGCTGTCGGAGGCCCCGGCGTGTCGGTCGGTAGCGGCGGCTGAGTCGGCCGTGGTGTGGCCGTATCCGTCGGCAGCGGTGTCGGGGTGTCGGTTGGGATGGGTGTCTCCGTCGGGATAGGCGTGTCCGTCGGGATCGGTGTGATGGTCGGGGTCGGGGTGTCGGTTGGTGTCGGCGTCCAGTCCGGGGTGGCTGTAAACGTCGGCCGCGGCGTCATGGTTGGCACCGGTAGCGCCGTTGGCTCAACCGCCAACCGGCTGGCAAGGCGATCTGTCAACGAGCATCCCACGCCAGCGCCAAGCAGCAATAGCCCCACTAATAGGAGCATCCAGTGTTTTCGTGTCATATTGATTCGTTCCCTCCGTCTCTGGTTGAGACGATGGCTATTATACCACGAGCAAAAAGGATTCCAAAACCATCGTGGTCGCGAG
>CAZHBM010000100.1:0-10859 GCA_964529945.1 uncultured Anaerolineales bacterium
GCATTGTCGCCGCCGCCGCCCACAACGGGCGTGCCTTCAAGCAGGCCGGTCTGCTTTGCGCCCTCGGCGTTTACGTGAGCGCTGACAACCGGCGATTCGGTCACTTCCGGCAGCCACTGGCGAGGTATCTGCAACGCCAGGAGCATTTCCTCCGACCAGCGCCGTTGGCTGACGTCGAAGAAAGACGTACCCGATGCGTCGGAAACGTCGCTGAAGAATCCTCCCGTCAGGCGGTAGCGCACGTAGTCCTTGGGCAGCAATATGCTGGCGATGCGTTCGTAGACTTCGGGCTCGTTCTCGCGCACCCACAGGACTTTGGGCGCGGTAAAACCGGGCAAGACCGGGTTACCGGTATAACGCAACAGGTTTTCCAGTCCGACCGATTCGGTGATGGCAGTGCATTGTGAGGCCGTGCGTTGATCGTTCCACATAATGCAGGGACGCAGTACCTCACCGCTTTCGTCCAGCAGCACCAGGCCGTGCATCTGGCCGGTCAATCCGAGGCCGACGACGTCAGCCGGCCTCACGCCACTCTGCTGCAGCACGCCGCGTATGCTGGTCACGGTTGCCGACCACCAATCCACCGGATCTTGCTCGGCCCACAATGGGTAAGGGGTGGACATTGGGTATTCGGTCGTCACGCTGGCCTTGACGCTGCCATCTTCTGCCACCAACAATGCCTTGCTGCCCGTGGTGCCGACGTCGACGCCAATCATATAAGCTGTCACGGCTATTTCTCTCCTTTTGTCAAAACGCAAAAATCTAGATGATGTACTTATCCCACACCTGGCGCGACTCGGAGCCTTCGATCATCGCCAGCGCCACGTAACGCGGGCGACCGGGAGGTGAGAGCAACCGCATATTCGCCTCTTCGGGCGTGCGGCTGCCTTTGCGACCGTTACAGCGCTTGCACGCCGTGGTCACATTTTCCCAGACCGTGCGGCCACCACGAGACCGGGGCAGGATGTGGTCCACCGTCAGCTCTTTGCGCGACGGCTGTGCGCCGCAATATTGGCAGGTGAAGTGGTCGCGCGCCAGGACGGTGCGGCGGGTTACGGGAAGTGAAACACGATAGGGAATACGTACGTAATAAACCAGGCGGATGACGAGTGGGGTGGGCAGCGTGAAACGTTGGGAACGTAACTCCGCCTTGGCGGCTTCTACAATCTCAGCTTTTTCTTTCAGCAGCAAGACGACAGCTCTTCGCACCGATACAACGGTAATGGGTTCGTAAGTAGCGTTCAGTACTAGCACGCTTCCCATGTGGCAGGCTCCAAGAAAATGTCAATCCTCAAACGAGCTGTCCGCACGTATCTCCATTGGCGGTACGGTACCTTGTTGGCGGCCCGAGGTAATCCAGGCCTATTGTGAGAGGCATTTGCGCGCATCAATTATACCCGCGCAAATTATAACAAAGCCCCACCAGCCGGTCAAGTCGCGTTTTGTACAGGGCTGTGGGCCATTTTTCTGGTAGACGGCCAAAAGAGTCGGCAGTCGGCGTTGTCTCTTTGACTGCCTGATCCTAAGCGCTTCTTAATACATCGTATAAGAGGTCTCTCACGAACCGACTTCGCAACCGAGCCTTGGTTGGGTCCATTTTCTCCAACGAAGATTTGAGGCACACCCTCTAGGTAACCTGCTGGGCTTGATAGTAGTCACAGCAGGCCTGCAAAGCACACCTGGGGCATTCCGGCTTGCGCGCGTGGCATAGTTGGCGCCCGTGGCGAATCATGTTCAGATGGAACGGGTAATACAGGTCCTGGGGTAGCAACTGTTCCAACACGACGTGTGCCCGGGCCGCAGACACACCCGGCGCAATCAGCCCCAGCCGCTGGCTGACCCGGTGAACGTGGGTGTCCACCGGGAATGCGGGTCGATCCAGGGAAAACAGCAGCACGATGGCGGCGGTTTTGGGGCCGACACCTTTTATCTGAGTCAGCCAGTCCTTGGCCTCATCGACCGGCATATCCTTTAGAAAATTCAGGTCGAGACTGCCGCGCTGGGCGGTGATGTACTGCAAGGCATGTTTGATTCGCGGCGCCTTATGGGGGGCCAGCCCCGCCGGGCGGACGGCGTCCTCAATATCCTGGGTGGGCGCATCACGCACCTGTTCCCAGGTGGGGAAACGCGCGCGCAATCGCTCGAAGGCAACGTCCCGGTTGGTATCATTGGTATTCTGGCTCAGGATTGTGCTGACCAACTCCGACACCGGGTCCAGGTGTGGCCGCCAGTCCGGCAATCCATACATGTCCACCAATTTGTCGTGGATGACAAGCGCTTTTTCTTTGAGTGCCTCGGGCTGATCTGTTGCTGCGGTCATCGGTGTTTACATCCCAATTTTCTCGCGACCATAAAACACAGACTTCCGAAGTATTACCCCACTTCGGAAGTCTGTAATCATCTTATGCACAACACTTATTTGTCCAGCAGGGCCGCCACGCCGGGCAGTTCCTTGCCTTCCAGGAACTCCAATGAGGCGCCGCCTCCGGTGGAAATGTGTGACATTTTGTCGGCCAGGCCGCTCTTGCGCACGGCCGAGGCCGAGTCGCCGCCGCCGATAATGGTGGTGGCATTCGACAGGCCGGCCAGCGCCCGGGCGATCGCGAACGTCCCCTCGGCGAACTTGGGGAATTCAAAAACACCCATTGGGCCGTTCCAGACGACCGTCTTGGCGACGGCCAGCCGGTTGGTGAAATGAGCCACGGTGGCCGGGCCGATATCCAGGATGCGCCACCCGGCCGGTACTTCGTTAACCGGCACCACTTTGGAATCGGCGTCGGCATCGAAACGATCGGCCACCACGCAGTCTACCGGCAACAAAAGCTTCTCGCCGCCTTTGCCCAGCAACTGCTTGGCGGTACTGACCGCATCCTCTTCGACCAGCGACTCACCTACGTCGTATCCCTGGGCCTTGAGGAAGGTATTGGCCATACCACCGCCGATCAACAGCGAGTCGACCTGCGACAGCAGATTCTCGATGACGCCGATCTTGTCGGAAATCTTGGCGCCGCCCAGAATGGCCAGGAAAGGCCGCTCAGGCGAACTCAAAGCCTTGCCCAGGTAGTTCAACTCCTTTTCCATCAGAAAACCGGCCACAGCCGGCAGATGATGGGCCACGCCTTCGGTACTGGCATGGGCGCGGTGGGCCGAGCCAAAGGCATCGTTCACGTAAATGTCGCCTAACTTGGCCAAACCGGCGGCCAGGTCGGGGTCATTCTTGGTCTCGCCGGCCTTGAAGCGTGTGTTCTCCAGCACGACCACATCGCCCGGCTTCATGGCAGCGACTGCCTTTTCCACATCCGGGCCGACACAATCGTCCAACTGTTTCACCGGCTGTCCCAGCAATTCGCTCAAGCGCTGCGAGGCCGGCTTCAGGCTGAACTCGGGCGCCGGCTGACCTTTCGGACGCCCCAGATGACTCATCAGAATCACTTTGGCGTCGTGGTCCAGCAAGTACTTGATGGTCGGCAGGGCGGCCACAATGCGCTTATCATCGGCAACGACACCGTCCTTGATCGGCACATTGAAGTCAACGCGCATCAAAACGCGCTTGTCTTTGACGTCGATGTCGCGAACTGTCTTTTTGTCCATAAGTCAGTCCCTCATATCTGGCATCCGCAGATGCCGGTTACCGGGCGGCGCCTGTTGAGGCGCCGCCCGCAAAAACCAATCGGCTTATGAGACGGCCGTTCGCTCTAGAGCTTGTCAGCCATCAATTTGGCCAGGTCGGCCGTCCGGCAGGAGTAACCCCACTCGTTGTCGTACCAGGTCACGACCTTGACCATGGTGCCTTCGCCACCCAGAACCATGGTGAACGGCAGATCGACCGAGCTGGAGTAAGTGCTGCCCTTGAAGTCCACCGAGACCAACTCTTCGTCAATGGCTGCCAGGATGCCCTTCATCGGCCCGGCGGCGGCGTCACGGAAAGCCTGGCGCAATTCTTCGGTCGAGACCGGCTTCTCCACTTCGGCGGTGAAGTCGACTACCGAGACGGTGGGGGTGGGCACGCGCAAGGCGTAGCCGTCGAACTTACCCTTGAGCTCGGGAATGACCAGGGCGACTGCCTTGGCGGCGCCGGTGGTGGTGGGAATGATGCTCAGGGCAGCCGCGCGGGCGCGACGCAGGTCCTTGTGCGGCAGGTCCAGAATCTTCTGGTCGTTGGTGTAGGCGTGAATGGTGGTCATCAGCCCGCGCACGATCTTGTAGTTGTCGTTGACCACCTTGGCCGCCGGGGCCAGGCAGTTGGTGGTGCAGGAAGCATTGGAGACGATGTTGTGCTTGGCCGAATCGTATTGGTCGTCATTCACGCCCAACACAATGGTCAGATCCTCGCCCTTGGCCGGGGCGCTGATGATGACCTTCTTGGCGCCTGCTTCCAGGTGCTTGCTGGCGCCGGCGCGGTCCCGAAAGACACCGGTCGACTCGATGACGATGTCGACGCCCATTTTGCCCCACGGCAACTGGGCCGGGTCGCGTTCGCTGAAGAATTTGATCAACTTGCCGTCGACCACCAGGCCGTCATTAGCCACTTCAATCGTGCCGTCGAATTTGCCGTAGTTCGAATCGTACTTCAGCAGATGGGCCATCGTCTTGAGGTCGCCCAGGTCATTCGCGGCCACCACTTCGAGATCGTCGGGATAGAAGTCCCGCATCGCCTTCATCACTTGCCGGCCGATACGGCCAAAACCGTTGATACCTACTTTAGTCGCCATAATAGAAAATCCTCCTAATTTAGAGAAAATTGGGTTATTTTATCCGAAAATTGCGGCTATGGGCATTGAGTCCAGTTTTTCGCGACGAAAGCCGCCCGACTTTCAGATAGTGTTCTGTTCACGGATAAACTCAAAATATTGTTCCATCAAGACACGCGACAACTTGTCCGGATCGTGTCGCCAGGGACGGTCCTCGTCCACCACGTCGGCCATAACAACCCGGCAACCCTCCGGCTGCGCTTCTGTATCCGGCCGGCGAGTCACCTGGGTGAAATTCCAGTCCTCGGGCGGATCAGCGACGATGTTGCTGTTGGCCAGGACCGAGGCAAAAAGATGCGCCACTGTGTGCCGTTCGATGACCTCGATATGGTCTTCGACGCAATAACCTTCCGTTTCGCCTCGCTGGGTGGCCACATTGCACACGTAGATTTTTAGAGCATCGCTGGCCCGGATTGCCCGGGTGATGTCATCCACCAGCAGATTGGGAAGAACGCTGGTGTAGAGACTGCCCGGTCCGGCGATGACCAGGTCGGCCTCCAGAATGGCTCGCAAGGCGGGAGGATAGGCCGGCACGTCATCGGGCTGCAGATAAACCCGCTCGATCGGCTTCTGAATCAGTGGGATGGCGCTTTCTCCGGCGACCTGCCACAGGTTGGCCGACTCGTCGACGACATCGGCGCACAGCGTGACGTTGCGCAACGTCGAGGGCAGAATCTGGCCTCTAATGGCCAGAACGCGTCCCGTTTCGACCAGTGCCTTCTCAAAACTGCCGGTCACCGCCGCCAGGGCAATGATAAACAGATTGCCAAAACTATGGCCCTGGAGGGCGTTTGAGTTGTCCGATTCGGGAGAGACAGATGGGAAACGATATTGAAAGAGCTGAGTCGTCAGCGCCTCATCGTCAGCCAGGGCAGCGATGCAGTTGCGAAAGTCACCTGGCGGAAGCGTACCCAGTTCCCGTCGCAGGCGCCCCGAACTTCCTCCATCGTCGGCCACGGTGATGATTGCGGTGATGTGATCGGTGAAATACTTCAAGCCGCGCAGTAAGGTGCTGAGACCGTTACCACCGCCGAGAACAACCACTTTCGGTCCCCTCTGGCGTTGGCGATAACGGTAGACCGTATCCACGACACTGACATCACCCGGCGGAACAAAGGCTGACAGCAACGACCGGTTCAGCTGGTAGACAGCCGTGGCTACCAAGCCCATCCCCACCAGGCCGATCACCAAAATGCGCGCCCAGCGGGGTATAAATGACAAGGTTAAGGTGCGCCACACCGGCGAATACACCAGCGTGGAAACGTAGGCTTCATAAAAGAGGTAGGCAAAGCCGACGGCCAGGGCCACAATACCGACTAACAAAAGCAACAGCCATCGCTTGATTCCCAGCCCTAAGTAGAGCCACTTGCGAAAGCCCGCTACCTTTCGGCCCATATCGAGTTCCCAGCCCTATACGGCAAGTCTACACTCCAATTCTTAATTATAGTGCATAAGAAAATCCGAGTCAAAGCCAACAGGTTTCTTTATCCCGCCCGCCCGATTCGGATTTAGCGTGTGCACGAACTGCCGTAACGGCAGCTTATTGTGTTGGTGGCGCTTCTTCGGTAACAGGCGCCGGCGGCGTGGCCGTGGTCACGGCGCCTTCCTCCAACATCTCCCACACTTGATCGACGACTGCACCCGGCTCACCCATGACGCCCATAGACTGGCCGTTGACGATCGCTTCTACGCCGCCCGCATTGCCAACCCGCACAGCCACCCGTTTTTCACCCCGCCAGTGGCGCTGCTCGCCGGCTTGCAGAATCCCTTCAAATGCCTTGTCTCCATCGGTGAGCACCTGCACCCACGAGTCGTCATTGAAGACCAGCTCCACCGTGACACCGGTGTAGAAAGCCGGAGTGGGCGTCACCGTCGACGTGGGCGTCGGTGTGGGAGCCGGCGTCGGGGTAGGCAGCACAAAGGCGGTATCAGCCGTTGGCATGACCGGCGTCGCCATCAGTTCATTGGTCCAGGCGGTAAACGTGTCGCCATAGGTATAGAAGACACCCACCACCGCAACCCCCACCAGCACCAAAAACAGGATTGCCAATACCAAGTCGGAGGAGATGCGAGAAGGGCGAGCCATTGAAATGCTCTTGAATTGCATGCGCCCGCCTGGGTTGCCGGACGTGGATGCCTTCTTTTGGTCGGGGTCGTCATACAGGCCGAGAACGTAATCCACGTCCAGGTTCAAGGCAGCCGCATAATTGCGCAGAAAACCTCGGGCCACACCAGGATGAGGCAGCGCCTCAAACCGTTCTTCTTCTAAATCCTGAAGATAGACGACGTTGATGTGCGTTGCCGCCTGGATGTCCTCAAGCGTCAATCCTAATTGTTGCCGCGACTGGCGCAGCAGGTTCCCAATCTCATCCACTATGGATACTCCCAATTTTCAATCAACAACGTATGATAAAGCGGCAACATACAAATGTCAAATGCTTTCGATTTGAGCACCTCTGCCCCACTGCGGCGACCAGGGGCGAAATTCGGCCCGGTGCGCCCCACAAGCCGCGAAACATGACAAGAAATCCTACATAAACCTATGCGCTTCTGGCCATTTTACTTGACATCGTGGTCGAACCATGCTACCATGAATGGCGCGGCCATATATGGGGCGAGTATGGTTGCGTCTACCCGTTGTGGTCCACCGAGACCATTTTGATTGCTAACAGACCCCCTCGCTCTCTACAAACTCTTTATCAAACCTTTTTTACTCTGCAACAATTAAGGAGGAGCCTGATGAAAAAAAGCCTACGAATCGCCGTTTTCATGCTGATTGTGTTGAGCATGGTACTTACGGCCTGTGGGGCACCGGCAACCCCGGCACCCCAAGCAACCGAAGCTCCGGCTACTGAAGCGCCGGCGCCGACGGAGGCGATGACCGAAGCGCCGATGGCGGAACCGGCTGGGACCGAGGAGCCGGCGGCAGCTGAGCCGGAAGCCGAAGTGGTAGAAACTGCCACCCAGCAGGCGGAAGCTACACCTCAGGAACCGGTCAATCTGGTGATGTGGTGGTGGGGCGAACAGGAAGCCCCGGGTGCACAGGCATGGTTGGATGAGACCATTGCCCTGTATCAGGAACAACACCCCAACGTTACCATCGAAGCCGTTCTCCAGGGCACCGACACCCTCTACCCCTCGTTCTACGCAGCCGCGGCTGCCGGCGAGGGCCCGGACATCCAGTACTTCTGGGCCGGTGTCTGGACGCTGGAGTCGGCTTGGAGCGGTGACATCGTTCCGATCAGCGATTACATTCCCGAAGAAGAGTACAGCCACTACATGAACAACGTCGAGCGCGCTTACGACGGCAAAATTTGGAGCATGCCCTGGTACATGATCGGCAGCGCGCTGGCTTACAACCCGGATCTGTATGCCCAAGCCGGTATCGATGCGCCACCCGAGACCTGGGACGAACTGATCGCCGACTGTGGCAAGCTGAACGACGCAGGCATCGTCCCGATGACCGGCGGTCTGAAGGATATGTTCTACGGCGCCTGGCTGTTCTCTTTCCTGGCCCGCCAGCCGTTTGACGACCCCAACGCCTTTATGGAAGCCTCCGTGGGTCAAAGGAGCTTCACCGACCCGGGCTTTGAGGAATACTGGACTCGTCTGAACGAGCTGAAGGAAGCCGGCTGCTGGAACAAGGACATCAACTCCCTCGACTACCAGCAAGGTATGGATGCCTTCGTGCGCGGCGAAGCCGCCATGACCCTGTCGATGGACGTGTTCTTCCCCGGCTGGGCCGAAACGATGGGCTGGGACAAGCTCAACCTGGCCAAATTCCCCAAGTACGCCGACGGCAAGATGGCTAACGACTACGTGACGTCGGCCCAGGGATTGGGCATCACCTCGTGGTCGCAGCATAAGCAGGAAGCGGCTGACTTCTTGATGTTTATGCACGAGCCGGACCGCTTGGTCTCCTGGTTCGAGTACACCGGCGTCATGCCGGCCGACAATCGACTCGATCCGTCGATCATCGATCAGCCCGAACTGAAGCAGATCTACGAGTGGATGTCGACCTCAGCCGGCATCACCCTCGAAGACGTGATCCCCAGCATCCTGGACGAGCAGGGTTACATGACCGGCGCCCAGTTGCTGTTCTCGGGTGACGCCACACCTCAAGAACTGGCGCAGAACAACCAGGACGTCATCGAGAAGTGGCGCGAACAGTCGCCCGACGAGTTCGACAACTTCAAGAGTTGGCTGGCGTCCGGTGAAGGTACCGGCAATTTGAACATCGAAGCAGCAGCGACGACGACTGCCGGGAGTGAAGAACCCGGCCAGGAACCGTCCGGCGCCACGATGGAAACCTTCGACATACACGAGCCTTCCGGCGAGCCGGCCAACATGGTCATGTGGTGGTGGGGCGAACAGGAAGCTCCCGGCGCCCAGAAATGGCTGGATGAAACAGTATCTCTCTACCAGGAAGCTAACCCGCAAATCACCGTTGAGACGGTGCTGCAGTCCACCGACAGCCTGATTCCTGCCTTCCAGTCCGCGATGGCGGCCGCTGAAGGCCCCGATATCCAATACTTCTGGGGCGGCGTGTGGACGCTGGAATTCGCCTGGGGCGGCGGCCTGGCACCCATCGACGACCTGATTCCGGCCGACGAACGGGCGCACTACATCAACAACTTCGAGCGCACCTACGACGGCCAGATCTGGGGCGTGCCGTGGTATATGTCCGGCAACCCCTTCGTCTATAACCCGGCCCTCTTCTCGCAGGCCGGCCTCGACCCCAGCAACCCACCCAAGACCTGGGAGGAGCTGCTGGGCGCGTGTGACAAGCTCAACCAGGCCGGCATCATTCCCATCTCCGGCGGCCTGAAGGACGGCTGGTTCGGTGGTTGGCTGTACTCCATCCTGTCTCGCCAGACCCATGACAGCGAGAAGGAGTATATGAACGCCGTCGTCGGCAACGCCTCCTTCACCGACCCCAGCTTCGCCGAGTACTGGGTACGGCTGAATGAGCTGAAGGAAGCCGGTTGCTGGAATGAGGATATCAACTCCCTCGACTACCAGCAGGGAATGGATCGTTTCGTAGAGGGTGACGCAGCCATGATCTTTGGCAACGACACCTTCCTGGCCGGTTGGGCCGAAGCCATGGGGGGCTGGGACAACATCGGCCTGATGTTGGTTCCCCAGTACGCCGACGGCGCGATGGCCAGCCAATACGTCACCACGGCCCAGGGCCTGGGAATCACCTCCTGGTCGCCCTACAAGACGCAGGCCGCCCATTTCCTGATGTACATGCATACACCGGAACGCCTCAAAGCCTGGTTCGAGGACACTGGCGTGATCCCGGCCGACGACCGCCTGGATCCGGTCAACATCACCATCCCGCAGTTGAAGCAGGTGTACGAGTGGGATAGCACCATCGCCGGTCCTAACATGGAAAACTTCATCCCCAGCATGTTGGACGAGCAGGCGGCTATGTCCGGCGCGCAATTGCTCTTCTCGGGTGATATGACCCCCGACGAGTTGGCGCAGATGACGGAAGACGTCGCCCAGAAGTGGCGAGAGCAAGATCCCGACGCCGTGGAGAACTTCAAGATCTGGGCCAAGTAAAGCCTCGACGTTCTTAACCTACGGCTAGTTTTTGGAGGGGAGGGCTCACAAGAGTCCTCCCCTCTGTCTAATCCACAAGTTTTGGAATATACTCTTCCCATGCACATAGCAGTCAACGGCTGGTTTTGGAATTCGCCGACCACCGGCAGCGGCCAGACGGTCCGCTACCTGGTACCGGCACTGACTGAGGTTGATCCAACGCTGGAGATCAGCCTGGTAGTCCCACCCTGGGTGGCGAAGGCCGGCGACCCGCTGCCGCCCGGCGCCAGTTGGTTTACGGTAGCCTGCCGGCCGGGCAATTTGGGCAAGACCTGGTTCGAACAGGTGACCTTCCCCCAGGCCTGCCGTCACCTGGGCGCAGACCTGGCCCACGTGCCCTATTTCGCCTGCCCGTTGCGGCCCAGCCTGCCCACCGTGGTCACCATCCACGACCTGATCCCTATGGTCCTGCCCCAATATCGCGGCGGCCTGCGTGTGCGTCTGTACACCGCGCTGGTAGCCGCCTCTGCCGGCAGCGCCCGGCGCATCCTGACCGATTCC
>CAZHBM010000101.1:0-3549 GCA_964529945.1 uncultured Anaerolineales bacterium
TGACGTTCTTATGCTGGGTTACCCGACCAGCGGACCGGCCTTTTTCCAGATGCAGATGGGGCACGGCACGATGCTCTTGCTGCCCCAATGGCGCATCGTGGCCGGCAGTCTCGTGGGAGCGTTGCTGGTGCCGCTGCAAATCGTCGGTTTTTGGCAGGTGGTGCCTGCTCTCGAACCGGCCGGTTTGCGCCGCAGTTGGGCGACGTTCCTTATTCTGGCGCACATGCTGGTTGTGGCCGGGGCCATACACGCCAGTTTCGTCTTCGTCGGCACGACGCTCAAGGCGCACCAGTCTTTGCTGGACTCGGGCCAGGCGGGCATCCAGCCCACCATCAACCTGCTCTTCAACTACCAGACGATTATGTACGTGGTGGCCGGTGTAGAGCTTCTGGTCGCCTCCATTCTTTTCGCTGTGGCGGTGTATTCGGGCAAAAGCGCTTACCCGCGCTGGATGGCCATCTGTAACCCGTTCGTCTTCATCATGGTGGTGACATTGCTGGGGGCAGTGATGCCGGCGCCGGTGGGCGGCTTTCTGGCGCCGGTGCAGTTCAACGCCGGGTCACTGGCCTTCTTTATCTTGTCAACGCTCGTTCTGACGCGGGCACCCGCGACGTCACCGTGAGGGTGGTAAGGCGGTTTTTCGTGAAGCTTACAGGGTGGTGTTATGCGTTCTCTTAGAATCTTGTCCTGGAACGTCAATGGAATCCGTGCAGTTTACAGAAAGGGTGCCTTGGAGTGGTTCTTCGAGAAGAAGCCCGATATTCTGTGCCTGCAGGAGACCAAAGCCGACCCCGACCAGGTTCCGCCTGACCTCAAGGAAATCGACGACTATTTTTCCTTCTTCGAATCTGGTCACCGGAAGGGGTACAGCGGGGTAGGGCTGTACAGCAAACAGCAACCGGGCGACCTTAAGACCGGCCTGGGAATCGAGCGCTTTGACAACGAGGGCCGGATAATCATCGCCGATTACGAAGCGTTTACGCTGCTAAACATTTACTTCCCCAACGGCAAGGCGTCGGCCGAGCGCCTGGCCTACAAGATGGACTTTTACGATGCCTTCCTGGACTACGTCGACCGGCTCACAGCGCAGGGAAAACACGTGGTGATCTGCGGCGACGTCAACACCGCCCACAAGGAAATCGACCTGGCCCGTCCCAAGGAAAATGAGAAGATCTCCGGCTTCTTGCCTGAAGAGAGAGCCTGGATCGACAAGTTCCTGGCGCATGGTTACGTGGATACCTTCCGCATGTTCAATCAAGAAGCCGATCAGTACACGTGGTGGACGGCCCGCGGGGGCGCCCGATCGCGTAACGTGGGCTGGAGAATCGACTACTTTTTCGTCGACGAGGCATTTAAGGATCGGGTCAAAGCAGCCTTCATCTGGCCGGAGATCATGGGCTCCGACCATTGCCCGATCGGCATCGATCTGGCGGTGGGCGAATAGGTCTGAAATGGTGGTTGCCGGAAAGACGATAACCCATTCCGGCCGAGGTATTCCTCCACGTGGGAGAGGAAGTATGTCCAAGAGAATTGGCATTTTGGGGGGAATGAGCCCCGAATCGACGGTTGAGTATTACCAGCACATAACGCGCACCTACGTGTCACGTTACGGTGACTACAATTATCCCGAAGTCCTCATCTTCAGCGTGAGTTTTCAGCCTTACGTCGATTGGCCAAATCAAGGGCAATGGGACCGGGTAGCCGGCGGGCTGGCCGAGGCAGCGCGAAGCTTGGAAGCGGCAGGGGCCGACTTCATTATCATTGCCACCAATACCATGCACCTGGTGTTCGACCAGGTCCAGGCGGCCGTCGGCGTACCGATGCTCAGCCTGCTGGATGTCACCGCGGCGGTCATCAAAGAGCAGGGACTCGTCCGCGTGGGGTTGCTGGGGACCAGGTTCACGATGGAAAGTAATCTCTATCCAGAGACTCTGGCCGATGTTGGCATCGAGGTGCTCGTTCCCGAGGCTGCCGACCGGGATTTCGTCAATCGTACCATCTACGATGAGCTGGTTGCCGGCCAGGTGCGAGACGAGTCGCGGGTCGAGTTCATTGGCATCGTGAATCGCCTGGTAAGCCGGGGTGCCCAGGGCATCATTCTGGGCTGTACGGAAATCCCTTTGTTGTTGTGCCAGGCTGATGTGGAAGTGCCATTGTTCGATACAACGACCATCCACGCCCAGGCGGCGCTGGACTACGCCCTCGGCTAGCGCTCCGGCAGGACGGTTCGGACCGATCGCCGGCATTGAATTTTGTACAGCGGCCGGCATCAAAACGAGATAGACGAAGTGCCGGCCTGGTTGCGGCGGACAATATATTAAAAACTTGGACTGTCAATCGGATTGGTTGCATCCAAGAGCCCCCTGGCGTTTGCTGCTATGATGATTGGTCGTAGCGGATAAAAACTCGTACAATATGGGGACAGCAAAATCGAAAGAGGTATACGTAATGGATCAGAATACTGTAACGATCGTGTCCGGGTTGCCCCGATCCGGCACTTCTATGATGATGAAAATGCTCGACGCCGGAGGATTGCCGGTTTTGACCGACAATATCCGTACCGCCGACGAGGATAACCCAAAAGGCTACTACGAATATGAGCCGGTGAAGAGGATCAGCCACGATACCCTTTGGCTGGAGGATGCCAAAGGTAAGGTGGTCAAGATGATTTCAGCCCTGCTCAAGCACCTGCCGCAAGATTACAACTACAAGATCGTGTTTATGCGCCGTAGCCTGAACGAAATTCTGGCGTCGCAACGACAGATGTTGATCCGGCGCGGCGAACCGACCGACAAGGTTTCTGACGATCAGATGTCGACCATGTTTGAAGGGCATTTGGATAAAACCGAGGCCTGGTTGGACGAGCAGCCAAATATGGACGTACTGTACGTCAGCTATAATGAAGCTGTCAAAGATCCGCGCAAAACCGCTCACGAGGTGAATCAGTTTCTGGGCGGCGATTTGGACGAGAACAAGATGATCGCCGTGATCGATCGGGTACTGTATCGGCAACGCGGTTAATACGCAGAATACCCCTGCCAAGATTGAGAATTGGCCTATGTCCTTGCCCCGTAATGGATTTATCCGCCGTGCCCCATTGACGGCATTGGCGCTGGCAGCTTGTGTGTGGCTTGCCGCGTGTGCTGCGCCATCGACGCCCGTTGCCCCAGCTTCGCCCGGTGACCAGGCGATGGCTCAAAATTCTTCACCGGTGGCCACGCCGGCGGCGAAAGCCAGCCCGACTCCTGCGTACGAAGTCAACAGCCCTGTCTCGCCGCCGGAGCCAACGCCGGCACCTGCATCGAGCGACGTCGCCTCGCTGGGGGCGCTTTCTGAGGCCTCGGCCGCCAGCCGGCATTTCAGTTACCGGGTGATCCGTAGCTACCCGCACGATCCACGCGCTTTCACCCAGGGGCTGGTTTACCTGGATGGTGTGTTGTATGAAGGCACCGGCCTGTATGGCCGGTCATCCCTGCGGCGCGTGGACCTGGAAACAGGCCGGGTCGAGCAAGGCGCCGGCCTGCCCAGTTATTTCTTTGGCGAAGGCAT
>CAZHBM010000101.1:3559-6023 GCA_964529945.1 uncultured Anaerolineales bacterium
ACGGTGACCGCATCGTCCAACTGACGTGGAAGGCCGGTGTCGCCCTCGTCTATGACAGGCGCTCATTTGAATTGATCGATGAGTTTACCTATCCGACCGAGGGGTGGGGCATCACCGACGACGGCAGCCGATTCATTATGAGTGACGGCACGGCGCAGCTGCACTTCTGGGACCTGGACGACTACCACGAGATAGGCTACGTGGATGTCTACGACGAAGATGGGCCGGTTACGTTGTTGAACGAACTGGAGTACATCGACGGGTGGGTATTTGCCAACGTTTGGAAGACGGACGACGTAGTCATTATCGATCCGGCCACCGGCCGGGTGACAGGCCGGGTTTACCTGGGGGGACTGTTGAGTGAAGCCGACCGGGAGCAACCGGTCGACGTCCTGAACGGGATCGCTTTCGACCACGATTCCGGCCGGTTGTTCGTCACCGGCAAGCTTTGGCCCAGGTTGTTCGAAATTGAGCTGGTGCCCCTCGATGTTGGGACCGGCACCGGTCCCTCGCCGGAGCAGTAGAAGTACGGCGTCACCTTCCCCGGCGCGTGGGTGTGTCCCCAATTCTTTATATGAGAAATTGGACCGAGCCAAGGCTTGGCTGCCAAGCAGGTTCGTGAGAGACTGCTTACACGTAGAGTCTATTATTGCTTGCGGGTGGAAGACCTTCCACCCGCAAGCAATAATCAGGAGACAAACCGGCCGCTAACTCTCTTGGCGAACAACCAAGAAAATGGGACACCCCCGACGGGTCAGAAGGTTCCGGCAATCAGCCGCCACACCTGCGCCACCACGAAGGTCAAGGAAAACCCCATTGTCAGGGGCAACAGAACCGATACCACGGTCCACTTGACGCTTCCGGTCTCGCGGTAGATGGTGTAGATTGTGGTGCTGCACGGGTTGTGAATCAAGCTGAACAGCATCAGGTTGATCGCCGTCAGCAGCGTCCACCCGCCGGCCTGGAGCAAAAGCATCATATCCGATTTGGACTGGAGCGTGAACATCACGCCTGCCCCCGAGCCGAGATTGGTCATGCCGGTCGTCAACACCGTCAGCATCAAAACGGTGGGGATGACGATCTCGTTGGCCGGAATGGCCACGATATAGGCCACCAAAATGACGCCGTTCAAGCCGATCAATATGCCGAACGGGTTGAGGAAGTGGATCAGGTGTTCGGCGATGCTGACGCCGCCGATGGTGATGTTGGCGCTGAGCCAGATGATCGCGCCGGCCGGCATGGCAAAGACTACCGCCCGCCACAGAACGAACATGGTCCGGTCGATCATCGACGTGTAGATCGTCTGCAGAATGCGCGGCGGCCGGTAGGGCGGCAGCTCCAGGCTGAAGGTTGATACCTGGCCCTTGAGCCAGGTGCGTGACAGCGCCCACGATACCACGAAGGTGATAAAAACACCCAGCAGGGCCACCACCATAACGGTCATGGCCGAGATCAGGCCGGCCAGGTAAGCCGGCACCACGCTGCCCATAAACAGCGTGGAAACCAGTATCATAGTCGGCCAGCGCCCGTTGCAGATGGCGAAGTTGTTGGTGATAATGGCGATCAGGCGCTCGCGCGGGCTGTCGATAATGCGCGTGGCGACCACGCCGGCGGCGTTGCAGCCAAAGCCCATCATCATGCTCAGCGACTGCTTGCCGTGAGCCCCAACCTTTTTGAACAGGTTGTCCAGGTTAAACGTGACCCGGGGCAAGTATCCCAGGTCTTCCAGTAAGGTGAACAGGGGAAAGAAAATCGCCATCGGTGGCAACATCACGCTGACCACCCAGGCGGTAGCCAGGTACATTCCGTCGATCAGCACGCCGCTCAACCACCAGGGCACGCCGATACTGGCAGCACCTTCCTTGAGAAGCGGGTAGACTCTGTCCAGCAGTACGGAAGAGATAACCGCCGACGGTGCGTTGGCGCCAGAGATGGTGATCCAGAAGATCAGCGTAAACAGCAGCAGCATAACCGGAAAGCCCCACACGCGGCTGGTGACGATGCGGTCTATGGTGCGATCCAGTCCCGGCTGTGCGTCTTCGCCGGGCCGGGTGACGGCCCGGTCGGCGATTTGGGCGGCGTCGGTGTAGATGGCCTCGATCAGCGCCTCGTGAGAATCGCGCCCGATTTCCCAGCGCAGGTTTTCGGCGGTCTTCAACAACTCTTCGGCGGTCAACGGATTGTCGGCGGTCATGCTGCCTCCCCCAAATCCGACGCCAGTTGGCCGGCCCGTTCCGAGTCGCCGCGGCTCAAATCTCCCAATTCGCCGCGCCGGATGGCCTCAATAATGCGTTGATCGCCGTCCAGCAGGCGTAACGCTACCCAGCGGGCATTGGGCAGGTTGGGATAGAGTGTCTCAATCTGCGACACCAAGATGTCGACGGCCTGCTTTAGGACCGGTGATCCGCTCTGAATGCGATGTGGTTTGCCGACGAACTTCCCGCTGGCAACGTCATTGATCGCT
>CAZHBM010000101.1:6033-10809 GCA_964529945.1 uncultured Anaerolineales bacterium
CGGGAGGCCGCGTTTGTAGCGCGCCGCCGTGGGCATCACCGGCACCCCCAGGTCGCGCGCCAGGCGTCGCACGTCGACCTGAAGTTCGTGGCGCCGCGCCTCGTCCATCAGGTTCAGACAAACCACCACGCGGTCGGTGATCTCCATTACCTGCAACACCAGGTTCAGGTTGCGCTCCAACCGGGTGGCGTCGACCACGACCACGGTCACGTCGGGCTGCCCGAAAAGGATAAAATCACGCGCCACTTCTTCGTCCAGGCTGGTGGCCAAAAGGGAATAAGTGCCCGGCAGGTCGACCAGCTTGAAGCGATGGTCGGCATATTCAAACCCACCCTCGGCCCGGCTGACTGTTTTTCCGGGCCAGTTGCCGGTATGTTGGCGCAGGCCGGTCAGCGCATTGAATACGGTGCTCTTGCCCGTGTTGGGATTGCCGGCCAGGGCGACCACGTAATCCCAATCGTCCATGTTGACGCCCAATTTGAGCAGGTTGGCGCTGTGATGAACCGGGCAGGTGGCACATGCCGGAGTCGGGAAACTATCGTCTGTCGTCATGAGGCAACGGTCTCCACTTCCAGAGGTTTGATGTAGATCAAGTCGGCTTGCTCCTTGCGCAATGCGATCAACGTGTCTCTAACCCAATAGGCGGTCGGGTCGCCGCCCGGACTGGTCATTTCCGCCTTGATGACTGTGCCCCGCAAGAGTCCCAGATCCATCAACCGTCGCCGTTCAACCCGCGAGTAAGCTGTCGAAATGTGGACGATTTGCCCTTTTTGACCGGGCTTCAGGCTGCTCAAGCGTTCTCCCAAAGAGTCTTCAACCGTTTCTTCCTGGGGGATCGGCATCACGGTGATATTGGCGGCCAGGACCGGTGCCAGGACGTGCTCGTCCAGGTCGGCCCAGAAACGGATGCGATGCGGCGTGCTCTCCGTCACCCGTATGATCATGCCGGGGTGCAGCCCCTCGGCCGTCAATTGGGCGTATACAACCTCAGGTTCGTCTTCGATGTGAACGATGCGCACCGGCTGATCGTCCTTGATGGAGGTCAACGACAAACCACTGCGCGCCATAACCTCTCCGGTCTCGGTGGGAATCGGGTCGCCGTGGGGGTCGTAGAGCGGGTTGCCCAACTGGGCCGACAGGGCGTTGGCTTCGGTCGGTCCCAACAGGTGCTCGTAGCGTTCGGCCTGGCCGTGCCATTCGGCTTCGGAAAAGCCGGTCGAGTCGGCCAAATAGCGTTCCCACAGCCGGTGGGCGCGGATGATCTGCAGCGCATACTGCCGGCCCGAAGGGGTCAGGCACAGATTGCCGTTGCGACGGGTGAACAACCCCCGGTCCTCCATTTTAGAGACCAGGTTGGCAGCCTGATTGACGGTTATCTGCAAATCGCCGGCGATGCTCTGAATCGTCGGGCAATGGCCATTGATCTCACTGTTATGGCTGTGCTTAAGCGCGTCTTCGATCTGGACGTGTTCCGTCATGTGTCCGGCCCGTTGCCAGACCCAGAAGAATCCCTTTTCGGGCCAGAAGATCAACAGAAAGATTCCGGCGATGACACCGCCGATAATAAGCGATAAAAGCGGATCAGGCATAGTTTTTAACCCCTCGGCGCGGCGGAGTCGATGATTGTGACAAAGACGTTGGCGGTAACTTCATCGCCCACGGCGTGCTCGGCATCGCCGACCCGGAGAGTCATCGGCCCTCCAAACGGTGCTGTTGCCAAAACGGTGACCTCGGCGTCGGGACATATGCCCAGTTCTGTCAGGTAACGCAGAAACGCCGGCGCATGGTCGCTGACCTCGAGCACGCACGCCGATTGGCCCGGCTTGAGGTTGGCCAGCGGGACGCTTTTACGGTCTTCAACCGTGCCGTCGCGGTGAGGGATCGGAGCGCCGTGGGGGTCGGTAGTCGGATAGCCGAGCGCGGCGTCCATACAGTCTTCCAGATATTCGGATAGGACGTGCTCGATGCGGTTGGCCTCTTCGTGGACTCGGTCCCAGGGCACGCCCAACGCTTCGGCCAGAAACAATTCGACCAGGCGGTGGTGACGAACCACTTCCAGGGCGGTCTTAAGGCCGACTTCTGTCAGCACAACGCCTTTGTAGGGTTGGTAGGCCACCAGGTTCAGCCCGGCCAGCTTTTTTATCATACCGGTGGCCGAAGCCGGTGTAACCGACAGCTTGTCCGCCAGAGCGGTGGTGGTCACCTTGCCTTCCGGGTCCTGCAGTTCGTAAATCGCTTTGAGGTAATCTTCGATGGCTTGTGTGTGCATTTTTTCTAGTTCTATAAAATAGATTTAGGTTTGCCAAAAACTCCGTCGTCATTATAGACGATTTGTTGCCACTTGTCAATGGAAAAATCAACGAGTTTGCGGGCAATTCAACCAAAAGAGGCCGGCTGATCAATCTTCAGCCGGCCTCCCGCTATGCGTGATTGTCCTTGTATTTCCGCGGGGGCAACATTCATTAAGGTGAAAGATATTACTGCACGCGCTGGGCCAGTCGCACCCTGGAAGCCTGTTTCCGGCGTCCAGAAGCGGGCTGTGTCTTGCCGCGCGAGGGGTGGTTGTAGGCCAGCAGCCGGATGCCATTCAGGGACACCAGAACCGTGCCGCCCTCGTGGCCGATCACCGCCATCGGCAGGGCCATCTCGACGGCGAAAATGGCCATCAGCATCAAGCCGATCATAAACAGGGCAAAGCCCAGATTGGCCACCAAGGTCTTGCGCGTATGCCGGCTAAGGGCGATCGCGTAGGGGATATTGGCCAAATCGTCCGAAAGAAGGACCACGTTGGCGGTTTCCATGGCCACGTCGGTGCCGGCGGCGCCCATCGCGATTCCGACCGTCGCCGTCGCCAGGGCCGGCGCATCATTGACCCCGTCGCCGACCATGGCCACCGGTCCCCACTTCTCCTGCAATTGCTTGACAATGCTTACCTTGTCTTCGGGCAGCAGGCCGGCGTAAAAGTCGTCTACCCCGGCCTGTTTGGCGATGGCAGCGGCCACACGTTGGTTATCGCCGGTGAGCATTACCACGCGTTCGACACCGACCGCCTTCAGTTCAGCCACCACGGCGGCCGTGTCGCTGCGGAGGACATCGGCGACGCCGATGACTCCCAGGACGTGCGCCTGATGGTCGTTTGTCGACTGGGCGATCAGAACCGGCGTTATCCCGGCTTGCTCCAGTCGCCTCAGCCAGCCCTCGACTTCGCCGGCGTTCAACAAAGCAAACCGCTCCAGAAACCGCGCATTGCCGATGTAGATTCTTCTCCCATCGACCTCCGCCTGCACGCCCTTGCCGGTCTGCGCCTGAAACACGCTGACGTCGCCGATGGAGAGGCCGCGTTGGCCGGCTTCGTTTACGATGGCCTGCGCCAGGGGATGCTCCGACTTGGACTCGACGGCCGCCGCCAGCGCCAGCAACCTGTCCTCATCGCCTTCCCAATCGACGCCGGCTGCGGCGATGGGCGCCACGTGGGTGACGTGCGGCTTGCCTTCCGTGAGCGTTCCGGTCTTGTCGAAGGCAACCACTTTGATGGTCGCGGCTTGCTCAAGGTGGACTCCACCTTTGAACAAGATGCCGCGCCGGGCGCCGTTGCCGATGGCGGACAGAATGGAAGCCGGGGTGCTGATGACCAGCGCACAGGGCGAGGCCGCTACCATGACCGTCATCGCCCGGTAGAAGGTCACGTCGAACGACTGGCCCCAGACGTAGATGGGCACGACCGCCACCAGGGCGGTCAGGGCGATCACACCCAGGGCGTAATATTGTTCGAAGGCATCCATGAAGCGTTGGGTGTGGGCTTTCTCGCTTTGGGCCACCTCGACCATTTTTATCATCTTGGAGATGGTCGAATCGGCGGCCAATTTGGTCACCGCTACCTCGAGCCCGCCCGACTGGTTGATGGTACCAGCCAGCACAGTGTCGTTGACCGTCTTGTTCACCGGCATCGATTCGCCGGTAATGGAGGACTGGTCGACGCTGCTCTCACCGTCGACGACCTTACCATCCATCGGGATGCGTTCGCCGGGGCGCACGACAACGATATCGTCTACCACCAATTGCTCGATCGGCAGTTTCACCAACTGCCCGTTTCGCCGCGTCAATGCCTCTTTGGGGCGCAACTTCATAAGCGCGCGGATGGCATTCCTGGTGCGGTCGAGAGCGTACGTCTGCAACACGTTGGATAGTGAGAACAGGAACAGCAGCATGGCGCCCTCAAAGGGCGAGCCGACAATCCAGGCCCCGACGGCTGCCATTATCATCAGCAGGTCGACGTCGATTTTCAGTTGGCGCAGCGATTGCAGCCCCGCCTTGAGGCCGAAAATGCCGCCGGCCAGGTAGGCAAGCCCGTACAGGCTGCGGGTGACCGCCATCGGTTGGTGAGCACGTTGGCTGACCAGTCCGGCCAGCATGGCCACCAGGGTGACGATGGTGCAGATCAGCTCCAACCGGTCGGCGTTCAACCAGTTTTTGACCTGCCGCCAGCGCGTCTGAGATACCAGCGCCGGATCGACCGGTTCGACCTCAGTCAAGGGGCAGGCTGATAACGCTCCGCCGTAGGCCAGGATTCGTTGCCGGATTTCGGCCGGCGATATCTGGCTCTCATCGTAAGACAAGGAAAGAAAACCTGCCCGGTAGCTGGCGTTGACGTGCCGGATGCCGGGTACCTCACCTAGGCGCTGCTCGAGGACCTGGGCGCAGGCTTCGCACGCTCGCCCGCCCCGGCGTTCGACCTGGAACACCTGGTTGTGTAGTCGCTGGCCCGGCCCGTTCACG
>CAZHBM010000102.1:0-10718 GCA_964529945.1 uncultured Anaerolineales bacterium
AATGATAAACCATCATACATTGCTAACCTTAAATCCAGGACACAATAGTAAACTAACCATAATCGCCCACAAACCCTTACCCTGACGATGAGGCCATCGGCGTGCCTTTGAGCCCTGATCTTGCCTGGACGGGCGGCGACCCGGACGGAGACGCGGTCGTATACGACGTCTATCTGGAGGCAGATGACGCCACGCCGGATACCCTATTGGCATCGTCGCAGACCGGGACGATGGCGCCGGCCGGCACGTTGTTGCCCAATAGAGACTACTACTGGCAGGTCCTGTCGCGAGACAGCTACGGCGCCGTGACCACGGGACCAGTCTGGCATTTTGTCACCGCTGATGCGCCCAATCAGGCGCCATATGAGCCTGCCAACCCTATCCCGGCGGACGGTGCTACCGGCCAAATGTTGGACGTGACCTTGAGCTGGGCGGGTGGGGACCCCGATAGTGACCCGGTGATTTACGACCTGTACTTCGAGGCAGACGATGCAACGCCTGACGTGCTGGTGTCGTCCGGACAGGCCGAGACCAGCTTCGATCCCACTCTTTTGGTCGCCGGCGAACAATACTATTGGCGAGTTGCGGCTACGGACAGTCACAGCGCTTCCGTTGATGGACCTGTCTGGAATTTCTCCACCTATTTGGCCGGCGTTTGGGAGGAGATTGGGCTCGGCTCAGCCGCCGCCGGCGGTGTTAGTGACAACGAAGGAGACTCGCGCCTGCCGGAATTGGCAATCGGAGTCGACGATACACCCTACCTGGTGTGGCTGGATGACAGCAGCGGCGCCTGGCAGGTGTATAGCCGCCATTGGGATGGGGCTGCCTGGCAGGCGGTGGGCGCAGACTCTGCCACTGGGGGCGGCATCAGTGATATGGTCGATAATTTGACGCCTGACGACCACGACTACGTGTCGGTGGGCGCGACGGTGGATACCAGCGGCACCCTGTACGTAGCCTGGCCAAATCAGGCCGACGGAGACGCTGAAATCTACGTCTGGCAGTGGGATGGCCTGGTATGGGACGAGGCCGGCGCCGGTTCCGCGTCGGCGGGCGGCATCAGCGACAACGCAGGCAAATCCACACAACCAACCGCGGATGCGGGAACAAGCAACTCAGTATTTGTGGCCTGGTATGATTACAGTGACAGCGGCGGCGATGCCGAAATATACGTTCGCCGCTGGGATGGCGACAGTTGGAACGAGGTCGGCACCGGATCCGCGTCCGGGGGTGGCGTGAGCAACAACAATGGATTGTCGATTCATCCAGACATCGCTGCCGCACCTGACGGAACGATCTTCATCGCCTGGGCCGATGGCAGTAGCGGCAATCAGGAGATCTACGTGCGCCAATGGGATGGCAGCCAATGGGCGGAGATTGGGGAGCATTCAGCTTCGGGCCAGGGCATTAGTGACAATACCGGCCTGTCCACCAGCCCCTCTTTGGCCGTCGATCCGGACGGCATTCCATACGTCGCCTGGTCCGATCTGAGCAGCGGATCTGCCGCCGCTGTCTACGTGCGCCGCTGGAACGGCGTCCTGTGGGAGGAAGTTGGGGATGGCTCCGCGACTAATTTTGGCATCAGCGAGAGCTACTCGGGGCCGACCAACTCTGTCACTCCCGTTATTGCGATTGACAGCTCAGGTAGGGCATACGTCGCCTGGTCTCAGTATACCGGGACTCACTTCAACGTCTACGTCAAGCGTTGGAACGGCGTCAGTTGGGAAGAAGTGGGTAACGGTTCTGCCAGCGGTGACGGTCTGTCGAACAGTTCTCTATGCGATTCTGTCCAGCCGGCATTGGCTGTGGGGCCGAACGACGTCCCCGTCTTGGCCTGGCAGGAAGCCTGTGCTGGCGATGATGGTGAGATATTTACGCTTCGGTGGGTGGAGTGAAGTTGGAATAGGGGTTTCAATCAGCCAGATAATCGCTCACCAGGCCGGTCACCTGGCTGGCCTGGTCGAAAAAGAACATATGCCCGCCATTTTTCACCTCCGCCAGGGCGGCAGTGCGAATACCTTGGGCCAGCCGGCGGCAGCTTTCAATGGGCGTCATCAGGTCGTCGGTGCCGGCGACTACCAGTACCGGCACAGCGATTCGTCCAAGACGAGTGCCGGCATCAAAGCGGTTAGAGGCCAGGTAGTCGCGGTACAAGGTTTCGGGAGGGACTTCTGCCAGCAAGGCGGCGGCGCGTGCCTGTGTGGCTGCGTCGGCATTGAATCCATACAATCGCCGGCTGATGATGTTCAACGATTGGCGACGGGCTTCTTCTGACGAGCAGGCTTGCTGCAATAATATCATCAGGTCACCGGGAACCAACAATCTGGGTCCGCAGCCAAACACAATCAGCTTGCTTAGCCACCCCGGTCGCCGCAGCGCCAGCTCCAGGCCGATCGCGCCGCCCATAGAATGACCCAGCAGACTCACCCGGTCCAATTGCAGTTGGGTCACCAGGCCTTCAATTGTGTCGGCGTAGAAGTTCAGGGACGTGGCGGCCTGACCGCCGGAACGACCGTGGCCGGGCAAATCGGGAGCGAGCACGTCCCAGCCTGGCAAACGACGCAAAGACTGCGGCCAGTGCAGATGATTACCGCCGGCACCGTGGATCAGGATCAGCTTGTGTTTACCGGATGAATCCCCGGATACCTTGGCCACAAAGAGGCACTGCCGGCCAACGTCCAGGAACGGCATAGGGGAACCGGTTATGTCTCAGCACCGGGCCTTGGCAGGCTCAGTGAGATTCGACGGTGTGCCCGTCGTCGCCGGCATAGTGCTCGTCTTTCCACTCGTCTCGGGTTGCCTGCTGTTCTGTCCCATCGTGCGTTATTGGGAGCAGTACTGTTCCCGAACTGTCCTCTTTGGTCAGTCGTTTGACCTTGATCTTTTTGATGCGCCTGCCTGTCACCGATAGGACAGTCACCTCTGCGTCGGGAAAGCTCACGGTGTCACCAGGTACGGCCACGCGCCCCAGGCTGCTGTAGACGAGTCCTCCCAGGGTATCGCTGCTATCGGTGGGTAACTCGATTCCCATGTCATGGTTGACGTCGTCCAAGTCAATGCGGCTGTTGAAAATGACCTCGTCCGGGCTGACGACTTCGACAAAATCCTCTTCGCTGTCGTATTCATCCTGGATTTCGCCGACAATTTCCTCGAGAATATCTTCGATGGTTACCAGGCCGGCTACACCCCCATACTCGTCGACCACAACGGCGATGTGGACCTTACGTTGTTGCAGTTCCTGCAACAGCTCGTCGACAGGCTTGGTTTCGGGTATGTAGTAGACTTCGCGCAAGATGTCGGCCAGCTTTAAGGCTTCAAAATCGGGCCAATAAGCGAGCAAGTCCTTGGCGTACAACATGCCAACGACGTTGTCGATGGTGTCCTGGTAGACGGGAATCCTCGAATGGCCGCCCTTGACGATGACCGACAGCGCGCCGGCAAGGGGAGTGTCGACGTCAATGGCGATGACGTCGACGCGCGGCACCATGACCTCCCGTGCCAGCGTGTCGCCCAGTTCGAAGATGGAATAGATCATCTCTTTCTCATCTTCTTCGATGAATCCACCTTCTTCGCCGGCGTCGACCATCGTTTTGATTTGCTCCTCGGTAACGAATGCCAGGCCGCCTCCGGACGAATGCCCGCGACCGCCAGTGAGCAGGCGAGTGATCCAGGCCGATAGGCTGACCACGGGAGAGGCGATCAAAGCCAGAGCGCGCACAGGGTAGGCGGCCAGGAGGGTCATACCTTCCGCATGTCCTACGGCCATGGCCTTTGGAATCAGCTCGGCCACAATCAGGAGCAAGATGGCCAATAAGACGGCCGACAGAAGAACAAAAAACGCGAAAGCGAAGTCGGGCGACCAGTTGGGATTGATTCCCATCAGGTAGGCGGTGGCAGGCTGCCGATAACTGATAATGAAGATGCCCAAAATCACGAAACTGGAGAGTTTGAGGGCCAATTGGGTGGTAGTCAGCAGCCGGGTCGAGTCTTCTGTCATCGACAATACCAGGCGCGCTGACCGGCTTCCGCGGTCGGCCGTGTCCAGCAACCGTGACCTACGGACAGACACCAGCGCCACTTCGGCGGCTGCGAAAAATGCGTGGAGGAAAATCAGGAAAAGCAGCAGGATGATGGAACTACTAGGGTCAGAATCCAACGAGAACTTTTCTCCTCTTCATCGCTTTAAGGTTGGTCTCGGAATTTGTTTTGTTTCGATCTCAAACGGGCTGCCCATCGGATGACGCTGTTGGCCGGATAGTAGCCGGTTGGAGAGGTGAGTGCATAGGCAATACATGCCGGTCCCAGCAACGTTCCCGGATTGGTGACGACGTTACAGCCTGTCTGAGCATCGTCGCCCAAAATGGCGCCCAACTTGCGCAACCCGGTGTCAAAGACTACATCTTCCACCCTGATTTTAACATTGGAACGGTCTAGCTTCAAGTTGGCTAGTTTGGTCCCGGCTCCCAGGTTGACGCCTTTTCCCAGGATGCTGTCACCGAGGTAGGCGAAATGACCGGCCTGTGAACCATCGATCATAATGGAGTTCTTGATCTCCGTTGTGTGCCCGACCACACACTTGTCGCCCACCAATACTCGCTCGCGGATGTAGGCACCGCTGCGCACCTGGCAATTGGCTCCAATGTATGCCGGCCCCTTAATCACGGCGCCGGGTTCGACGACCGATCCCGGACCGATGAAGATCCGATCTCCCAGGAGATAGGCCCCGTCCATCACCTGCCCTTCAACGCCCGGAGTGACGACGGTTTCCAGATATTCGGACAGTATCTTCAGCACATCCCAAACGTGCTCTACCCGACTGTCGGCAAACAAGGCACGATGCGCAAATCCGGCCAGATCAAAAAAATCTTCAACGGACAACATGGGGGTTGCCCTCCTTAGACATTTTAGGTTGGCGTGCTCGATAGCCCTCGGGCACAGAGAATCCCTTCGGCTTCTTTCAGGTGTTCGGGCGTATTGACACCCAAGGTTTCCACGCTATTGCTGGTGACGACGTCGGCTATGCGATGACCTTCCCGAACGGCCACTGCAATCAAGTCAGTCAGGAAATATTCGCCGTGCTCGCCTTTTTCTGGATGGAGAGGTAGTTGTGGCAGATGTTCCCAGAGCCAACCGGCGTCGAAGCAATAGACGCCTGGATTGAGCTCCTGGATGGCCAATTGTTTGGGCGTACAGTCGGCTTCCTCGACGATCGCACGTATTCCATTCTTGCCGTCGCGAATGATGCGCCCAAAGCCGCGGGGTGACTCGTTGCGGACGACGAGCATGGTCAACGGCCCGCCCGCCGCTCGATGACGCTCGTAGATAGCTTTCAAGGTCGCCGACTCGAGCAGGGGCATATCCCCGTAGAGCACCATTACCGTGTTTCGGTTACCGGCCGCCTCTTTGGCCTGCAGCACTGCGTGCCCGGTGCCGAGGCGTTGTGCCTGTTCAACGTAAGAGACGGATGGGCCAATGGTCCGGCGCACCTGATCGGCTTGGTGCCCAACCACCAACACGATCTCGACCTGGCCCAGTGTGCGAACTGCGTTCAGTAGATAGACCAGCATCGGCTTGCCGCACAGCGGGTGTAACACTTTGGGCAGGTTTGATCGCATCCGAGTGCCCTCGCCGGCGGCCAGTACCACCACGGCCAATTCATTATCGACTGGGGACATATTTCCTTGTCTTTACCCTTCCTGAAGTCGATCAATCCACAGGTTGGTCTGGTCAAGAACCAGCCGGCTGATAGCGGACAAGCTTGCTTGTGTGCGGGCTTCAAAACGCAGCGACAACGCCGGCTGGGTGTTCGAGGCCCGGACCAGCGCCCAACCGTCCTCAAATTGAACTCTCGCCCCATCCAGGGTGTCGACAGGCCAGTTGGCGGCGAAAAAATCACAGACTCTTGCCACCACCTCAGCCTTGATCTGGTCCGGACATTCCAGCCGAATGGGCGGTGACGTGAAGTATTGCGGCAGGGTGTCGACCATGTCGGACAGGCGAGACGAGGTGCGACCAATCGCTGCCAGAAGCCGGACGGTGGCCAGGATGGCGTCGTCGAACCGGAAGTGTGGCGACGGCAGGAAAAAATGGCCCGACATCTCACCGCCCACAGCCGCGCCCGTCTTGTTGATGGCCCGGTGCACGTAAGCGTAGCCAGTGGGAGTCATGATCGGCTGCCCACCGTGGGCGCGTACGTCATCGGCCACGGCCTGGCTGCAGGACACCTCGTAAACAACCTTGGCGGGCGCCGAGCGCAGAATATCGCGCGCCAACAGTATCAGCGTCTGGTCGCCCAAGAGCGACCGCCCGCGGTCGTCGACGACCACCAGCCGGTCGCCGTCGCCGTCGTAAGCCACACCCAGGTCGGCACGCGCCTTCAGGACGGCCGCAGCCAGGGGTTGCGTGGCCTGGGGCGCTGTCGGGTCGGGCGAACGGGAAGGAAACCTGCCGTCCGGACGGCAGGCCATCTCGTGGACCTGGTGACCCAATCCCCGCAGCAGGCCGGATACCAGGTGCCCGTTGGTGCCATTGCCGCCGTCGACAACCACAACAAGAGGGCGACCGGCTTCCGCCCGGGCGGCTACCTGCCGCAGGTAGTCGGGCAAAGGATCGACCTGTGCAAACTGAGGCTGACCCGGCCTGCCGGCAGGTGATTGGACACCGACAGGGGAGGTGGTTGATTCCGCCAGCGCTTTGATCTGGAGCAGTTCTTCTTCCGTCAGCGTGTCGTCACCGCGAATTTTGAACCCGTTGTACTCAGGTGGATTGTGGCTGGCGGTTATCATCACACCGGCACGGATTGCATAGGTATCGGCGGCGAAGTTGAACACCGGCGTGGGAATACAACCGGCATCCAAAACACCAAGCCCGCTTTGGAGCAATACCTGGCTCAGTTGCCGGCTGATACGCGGGGAACTGAGACGCACATCATGACCAATCAGGATTTGCCGGACTTGCCGCTGCACGAAAAACTGGGCGATTGCTCGCCCAATTAGACATACAGCCGCATTGTCGAGATCTGTATCGGCTATTCCTCTGATACTGTAGCCTCGGAAGAGCAGTGGATTGATGGGTAGGTTCATTGCCGGCTGGCCCAAAGAGCGCTTGTCACGCCATTCTTGACGAAAGACTGTTTCAAAGCATTCTAGCACGCCGGCCGGGTGTGTGCAAGGTTTTCTTAGAATCCATGTCGAAAACTATTGACAAAACGGTTGCTATGTGTTAGACTGGCGACATTGGAGCAGACGTCGAATGACTAACAGCGTTATGCCTGCGACAGCAGGGATCTTGGTTGTATTGCCCAGGCCTAGGAAGCCTGCCAGATGATTCTGGCTGGATAGGCCTGGTTGGTCATGCCTTAGCGCATTTTTTGTCAGAGTAGATAACAACACCAAGCCTTCCAGAGGGAAGGCTTTTGTTTTTTGTGGAGGGTTTTCGCTTATGGTGCGGGTAGGCATCTACGGAGCAACTGGCTATACAGGCGTCGAACTGGTACGGATACTGCGACAGCATCCCAACGCCGAAATCAAATTCGCCACCTCGCACAGTCACGCCGGCGAGAGGCTGGCCGACGTTTTTCCGGTGCCCTGGGACATAAGCCTGGTTGACGAGAACGAGGCTGACCTCGATCAAGTCGATGCCATCTTCTGTTGCCTGCCGGCCGGAGCTGCGATGGCACAGGTGGCAGGTGCTCTCAGCGATTCGGGGATCAAGGCCATCGACCTGTCGGCTGATTTTCGGCTGCAGGACCCGGAAGTCTACCGCAAGTGGTATCGACTGGAACACACGGCGCCCGATCTCTTGCCCGAGGCCCAATATGGGCTGCCCGAAATCTATCGCCGGCAGATCGGGCAGTCGCGCCTGATAGCCAATCCCGGTTGTTATCCAACCAGCGTGCTGCTGGCGTTGTATCCCTTGTTGAAAGAGGGGTTGTTGGCCGATGCGCCGCTGATTGCCGATAGCAAGTCTGGAGTCAGCGGGGCCGGCAGAGGCCTGAACCTGCGTTCCCATTTCGTCGAAGCCAACGAAAACCTGACTCCCTACAGTATCGGCCAGGCGCACCGGCATTGGCCGGAGATAGCGCAACAGATACAAGCTCTGGGAGGTCCGGGAGGCAAGTTGATCTTCTCGCCGCACCTGCTGCCGGTGAGTCGCGGCATTCTTTCGACCGTCTACGTGCAGCAAGACGAAAACCTCACGGCCGATAGCCTGCACGACCTGTTTGCCGATACATATACGTCGGAGCCGTTTGTGTGGGTCTTACCTTCGGGCCAGTCGGCGACCATCGCTCACGCTGCCCTGACTAACCGGTGTGTGCTCTCGGTCACGCTTGTCTCGCCCGGTCAGGCGATCATTGTCAGCACCATCGACAACCTGTTGAAAGGCGCTGCCGGCCAGGCGGTGCAGAACTTCAACCTGATGTTCGGTCTGGACGAGACTACCGGGCTGGTGTACTGATGACCTGCGTGATAAAAATCGGCGGCAACGACCTTGACAGGCCGGAATTTGTGCGCGAACTGGCGGCTACCGTCAAGCAGTTGAGCAGCCCGGCCGTATTGGTCCACGGCGGCGGCAAGGAGATTACCCAGCTTCAGGAACGCCTGGGATTGCAGGCCAACTACGTCGACGGGTTGCGCGTTACCGACGAAGAGTCTCTGGCGATCGTCCAGATGGTCCTGGCCGGACGCGTCAACAAACGCCTGGTATCGGCGCTGTCGGCTGCCGGCGTGGATGCGTTTGGTATGTCCGGCATTGACCGGACGGCCGTCAAGGCGGAGAAACTCGAACACCCGAACGGTGACCTGGGATGGGTGGGACGGGTCGAATCCGTCAGATCTGAGGTGTTCACTCAATTGCTCGATGCAGGGGTAACGCCGGTGTTATCGCCAATCTGTTGGGGAAGCACCGGCGATGTTTTTAATGTCAATGCCGACCACGTGGCGGCCGCTGTGGCACAGGCTCTTTCGGCCGACCTGCTCCTGTTTGTGTCCAACGTTCCCGGACTGCTCGCTGATGGCAAGCTGGTGGCGACTCTCACACCTGCAGATGCGGAGTCACTCATAGAAGATGGCGTGATCGTAGGGGGCATGATCCCCAAAGTCCGTTCGGCAATGCTGGCCCTGTCGAACGGTGTCAAAGCAGTCCGAATTACGGATTTGGCAGGGCTCGCACAAGGAACGGGTACCACCGTCGTCCCCGATTCGGTGACGGCTCTCGAATAGGAGGTTTTCTTTTGACAGACGCAGCCGGCACTCAGAAAAACCACCTTACTCCAATAGACCTCGATGGGGCATACGTCCTGCAAACCTACCGCCGTCCGAAATTTGTTTTGGAGCGCGGCGAAGGCAGTTGGTTATTTGATGATCAGGGGCGGCGCTATCTGGACGCCGTATCCGGCATTGCCGTGAATGTATTGGGATACGGGGACCGCGAGGTGGTAGACACGCTCAAGAGCGCGGCGGATGGTCTGATTCACGTGTCCAATCTGTATTACACCGCACCGCAGGCTGAATTGGCGCGTTCATTGGTTTCGCTGTCCTTTGCCGACCGGGTGTTCTTCTGCAATTCGGGCACTGAGGCGGTGGAAGCTGCCCTCAAGTTCGCTCGGAAATTTGGCCGCTCGTTTCACGGCGAAGACAAGACCGATATCGTCGCCTTCAGCCATTCTTTCCACGGCCGTACGATGGGAGCACTGTCGGTCACGGCTACCGAGAAGTATCGACAACCCTTCGAACCCCTTATCCCGGGGGTGACGTTTTCTCCCTTCAACGAGATTGGACCGGCTGTGGATGCCATTGGAGAGAACACCTGCGCGGTCATTGTGGAACCGGTGCAGGGAGAGGGGGGCGTTTACCCGGCGACCCCCGAGTTTCTTCAAGCCTTGCGCCAGGCGTGTAACAAGAACGGCGCCCTGCTGATATTTGACGAAGTTCAGTGTGGGTTAGGAAGAAGTGGGACGCTGTGGGCTTACGAGCAATTCGGCGTGAGCCCGGACCTGATGACCCTGGCCAAGCCGATGGCCGGGGGGCTACCCATGGGTGCAGTGCTGATGAACCAGGCTGTGGCAGACGTCATGGTCCCGGGAGATCACGGCAGTACGTTCGCCGCTGGCCCACTGGTGTGCCAGGTAGCACAAGTGATCCTCGACCGGGTATCGCAGCCGGCGTTTTTGGAGGACGTGAGAGCCAAGTCAGCACAAATGAAAGAAGGCTTGCAACGTCTCAAGGCCGGCCGAAAAGGTATCCGGGAAGTACGCGGATTGGGCTTGATGTGGGGTGTTGAGTTAACGCAAGAGGCTGCTCCGGTGATTGCCGCCGGTTACGAGCAGGGGCTTATTGCCTGTGCCGCCGGTCCCAACGTGGTGCGGCTGTTGCCCCATTTGACCGTGAGCTCGGAGGAAATCGAAGAGATAGTGGATCGCTTGGAAGCTGCCCTGAACCAAGTAGAAGGAGACAAGCAATGATTGAGGCGCAGATTCAAATTGTGCCGGCGCGGGCGTCCGACGTGCCGGCAATCGCCGACCTGGTGGGGAAATTCGCGAGCCGCGGTGAAATCCTTCCCCGTTCGCTTGGCGAAATCTACCAGTCGTTGCGGGAATGGCGAATCGCGAAGCAAGGCAACGAAGTCGTGGCTTGCGGCTCCTTGGTCATCCTATGGGCCGATCTGGCTGAAATACGCTCGCTGGTGGTGCTGCCCGAACTGCAAGGGCAGGGAATAGG
>CAZHBM010000103.1:0-10626 GCA_964529945.1 uncultured Anaerolineales bacterium
CGGCGGCAATCGAAGTAGGATACATTGCTAATAACCGCAGGGCTGGCTGGCTTAGAAACCAGCCAGCCCGAGAGCAGGGGTGAAATATGCTTGATGATTCGTTCATAAGGGTAGAGAATATCTCGAAGACGTTCTGCGCCCGTGATGAGATGGTCTGTGCCATCGATGAGATTTCCTTTAACGTCAAGAAGGGCGAATTCGTGGCCATTTTGGGACCTTCGGGCTGCGGCAAGAGCACGGCGATGCTGATCATGGCCGGCCTGCTGGAAGCCACCCGAGGCGAAGTCTATATGCTGGGCAAAAAGGTAACCGAACCGCAGCACAATGTGGGCATCGTGTTTCAGGCTCCGGTGTTGCTTGATTGGCGCAAGGCGCTGGGCAACGTGCTGGTTCAGGTCGAGCTGCGCCGGCTCAATCCCAAGGACTACGAGCAGCGGGCGCTGCACCTGCTGAAATCCGCCGGCCTGGAAGGATTCGAAAACAAATACCCCTACGAGCTGTCGGGAGGCATGCAGCAACGCGTTTCTATCTGCCGTGCCCTGGTGCACGAGCCGCCGCTGTTGATGATGGACGAACCCTTCGGTGCGCTGGACGCACTGACCCGCGAGCAGATGCGGATTGACATCGAGCGGCTGATGATGGAAGAAAAGAAGACGGTCGTCTTTGTCACCCACAGCATTCCAGAAGCCGTCCAATTGGCCGATCGCGTCATTGT
This sequence comes from uncultured Anaerolineales bacterium, assembly GCA_964529945.1. Taxonomy (GTDB): domain Bacteria; phylum Chloroflexota; class Anaerolineae; order 4572-78; family NAK82; genus CAZHBM01. Next base: position 716 of record CAZHBM010000103.1, read on the forward strand.
CATGGGCCCAAGGCCCAGTACCATCGAGCGAATCCTGGAGATCGACCTGCCTCACCCGCGCCACCGGGCGCTGCAAGAGTCCAACCGGTTCTCCGAATACGTCAAGGAAATCACCGACATATTTATGGTGCGTGGGGTGCTGCACGATTAGCCCGGATTGGCACACTTGTTGCGTAAAGCCTTTGGTTTGAACGGTATTGAGGGAAGGTTAACACATGGCCTATCGAATCATCGAAACCGATGTGGTCGTCGTGGGCGGCGGGGGAGCCGGCTGCCGGGCGGCCATGGCTGCCGCCGATTGTGGCGCCCGCGTAACCTTGATAGACAAGGGTCGGGTGGGTGTTACCGGCAGCACCTTCGATCCTTTCACCTGGGGCAAGGGAATTATTGCGGCCGTCGAAGGCTATAATCCCACCGACGACCCCGAAGTCCATTTCCGCGAGGCCATGGCCGCTGCCCGCGGCCTGGCCGACCCAGCCTTGGTCAGAGCGGTTGCCTACGAAGCGCCGGCCCGTTTCCGCGAGCTATTGGATATGGGCCTGGATTTTATTCCCAACCAACTGGGCACATGTTTCGGTGAGTCTATGGTCGGCGCGGTCATCGACCAGCCCAGCCTGGGGCGCGTTTTGCGCCGTGAGGTAACCCGCCGCGACGTGCGGCTATTCGAGAAAACCATGGTCACCCGCTTGATTTACGACCGGGACGAATGCAGGGGCGTGGTGGCTGTTGACGCCAACGGCGAGCTGTTGGTATGCCGGGCCGGCGCCGTGATCCTGGCAACCGGTGGGGCCAGCCCCGTCTTTCGCTACAACCTGAACGCGCCGGCGATGACCGGTGACGGTTACGCGTTGGCCTTGCAGGCCGGGGCGGAGCTGACGAACATGGAGTTTTACCAGGCCATATTGGGTACCACCGAACCGGTTCAGGTTTACTTTCCGCAATGGTTTTTGGCCGGCGACCCGCCTTTTTACAACGCGAACGGCCACCGTTTTCTGCCCGACTACCTGCCCCCGGGCATCAACCCGGACGAGTTGGTGGTCGAGCGTTCCTTCCACGGCCCGTTCAGCTCCAGCCGGCCCAGCGGTTGGGTGGACATTGCCATCTATTCCGAGATCCAGGCCGGCAGGGGAACGGCTGCCTGGGAGGACGAGTGCCGGTTGGCCGGCGTGTATTGCGATTTCGCCTCCCTGCCCGCCCAACTTAAGCAGGAACTTGACGTCCGCGAGGCGCTGCCGGCGCTGGCATGGCTCAAAGCGCGTGGGTTGGACTTGGACGACGAGCCGGTTCCGGTGGCCCCCTTCGCCCACGCTTTCAACGGCGGCATCGTCATCGACGAAAACGGAGCCACCCAGGTGCCGGGCCTGTACGCCTGTGGCGAGGTGGCGGCCGGCCCCCACGGTGCGAACCGCCTCGGCGGCCACATGTTTGCCCTGCTGCTGGTATTCGGTGCCCGGTCCGGGCGGGCCGCCGCCGAACGGGCGACCGGCGCCGGCCAACGCCCATTGGACCGGGAAACGGTCGATTGGGAAGCAGCCCGCATTCAGGCGCTGTCGGCACAGGCCGGTGAGACACGTCCTCAGGGCATCAGAAAGCGCATTCAGCGGGCTATGAGCCCGACCATGATCGCCAAGGACGACGCCGCTTTGCGCAAAACACTGGAACTATTGGCCGGCGTTCGCCAAACGGGCCTGGGAACGATAAAAATTCAGGCCCGGCCGGACCTCTTTGAGGCATTGGGTGTCACCAACCTGTTAGACGTAGCAACTTTGTTGGCGCAAGCAGCGCTGCTGAGGGAAGAGTCCCGCGGCCCCCATTACCGGACGGATTTTCCAGAAGAACGCGATGATCCGTTCAAAGAGAATCTCGTCTGGAGACTCGACGAGGGCACGTTAAATTTCAGATGGGGGAATCCGTATGGACAACCTGGCCAGGCCAACACTTAACCTGCTGTCGGCGCAGCAGATAACCGCCATCCAGGAAACCGCGCTCCGGATTCTGGCCGAGATCGGCTTCAAGATCCAGGATGCGGAAGTGTTTCAAATGCTGGCCGGCACGCCCGGCGTCACTGCCCGCCCGGATAGGTCCACCGTCCTGTTCTCACCCGAGCTGGTGATGGACAGCGTCGCCCTGGCGCCCAAGACGTATTCCCTCTACGGCCGCGATCGAACGCGATCCGTGACCTATGGCCGGGGCGAGATGATCTTCAAAAACACGCCCGGCGACCCTTTCTGGGCCGATGCCGAGGCCAAGACCTGGCGCCCGCCAACAATTGCCGATACCCGCCAGGGCATCGACGTGGCCGACGCCTTACCCAACGTGGACGTTGTCGGTGCCATGGCCGACCCGGCCGACGTCCCGCCCGGCGTGCGCTACATACATCAAATGGCCGAATTGGTGAAACGCACCCGCAAACCGGTCCGCACCTGGGTGCCGGACCGCACCTCGGCCCGTTAGATGGTCGAGATACTCAAGGCCACGGCCGGCGGGTCCGATAACCTGCGCCGCTACCCGATGACAGAGCACAGCCTGGAACCGATCAGCCCGCTGCGGGTGGGCACCGGGTTGGGGGCGATGCTTGAGTTCACCCAGGCCGGCCTGCCGATTATGATCGGCCCCATCGTCCAGGCCATGGCCACCGGCCCGGTCACACTGGCCGGCACGGTGGCCCAGACCATCGCCGAAGGGTTGGCGTGCCTGGTCATCGTCCAGTGTGCCCGGCCCGGACATCCGGTCTGCCTGGCGGCCGCCTGCCACATTATGGATCCCAAGACCATGCACACGGTGTACGGCGGTCCCGAGCAAGGCCTGTTGATGGCTGCCACGACCCAGGTCATCAAGTCGCTCGGCTTGCCGGCCACCGCCAACGCCGGCTACGGTGATTCGAAAGTGCCCGACGTGCAGGCCGGCCTGGAAAAGGGTATGACCTTGCTGATGGGCGCCCTGGCCGGAGCCGATAGTTTCGCCCAGTTGGGCGTGGCCGGCACGCTGGGCGCCAGCCTGCTGCAACTGGTGGTCGACGACGACATGGTCGGTTACGTGCGCCGTTTGATGTCGGGTATGGCAATCAACGACGAGACTCTGGCCTTCGACGTCATCCGGCGGGTGGGAATCGGCGGCGATTTTTTGTCTGACGAGCACACGGTGCGGCACCTGCGCCAGGAGTTTTGGATACCGGCTTTGTTTGACCGCCAACCCTACACCCAGTGGCTTGCGGCGGGCGGCACGACGATGCTGGAGCGCGCCCGGGAGAAACTAAACATAATTCTGGAAGCCCACCAACCCGACTGGATGGAAGACGGCCTGCAGCGGGAGATCGATTCGATTGTGGCCGCCGCCGACCGGGAGTTGTTGGGTCTCTAAATTCACTGTTGGGGGCAAGACAGGTGTACGAATTCAAAGGCACTCGCAAATCAGCCGAACTGTATGACCGGGCGCTGCAGTTGATCCCCGGCGGCACCCATCTGTATGGCAAGCGCAGCCGATTGCACGCGCCGGCCGTCTGGCCGGCCTATGTGGATAGGGCCGAGGGCGGTCACTTCTGGGACGTGGACGGCAACGAGTTCATCGACTATAACCTGGGTGCCGGCCCGGTGATGCTGGGCCACGCCTTTCCGCCGGTGATCGAGGCCGTACGCCGCCAGTTGCCCAAAGGCCAGTTGTATGCCACCAGTTCTCCGCTCGAATTAGAACTGGCCGAGTTGGTCACCAACCTGGTCCCTTGCGCCGAGATGGTGCGTTTCGCCCGTACCGGCGGCGAGGCCTGCGCCGTCGCCATCCGCATCGCCCGTGCCTCCAGCCGCCGCGACAAAGTGCTCTTCTGCGGCTATCATGGCTGGCACGACTGGTACATTTCCGCCAACCTGGCCGGCACAGACACGCTGAACGGCCACCTTCTGCCGGACATCGATCCGCTTGGGGTTCCCCAGGCGCTGAGAGGGTCGGCCATTCCGTTCCAATACAACAACCCGGACAGTCTCGAAGCCGCCCTGCAGGCCAACCGCGACCAGGTGGCCTGCATCATCATCGAGCCGGCGCGCACCTTCCAGCCGGAACACGATTTTTTGGAGCAGGTGCGGGCTCTGGCCGACCGCTACGGCGTGGTTCTGATCTTCGACGAGACGGTCACCGGCTTTCGTTACAGCCTGGGCGGCGCCCAGGCGTATTTTGGCGTCTTGCCCGACATGGCCGTCTTTGGCAAGGCGATGGGCAACGGCTTTCCGCTGACCTGTGTGGCCGGCCGGCGCCGGGTGATGTCGGCCTGCGCCGACAGCTTTATCAGTAGTTGCTTCTGGGGTGAGACCACCAGCCTGGCCGCCGGCATCGCCAGTCTGAGCTTCATCCGCGATTATCCGGTCATCGAGTCCATCTGGGCCACCGGCCGGGCAATAATGGACGGCGTGGGCACTGCCGCACGGGAAGTTGGCGTGCCGCTGGTCTTCCTCGGAAAACCGTGTAATCCGTTTGTCCGTTTTGACATCCCGGACCCCGCGCTGGCCCGCGGCATTGCCACCCTGTGGGAACAGGAACAACTGCGGCGCGGTGTGTGTGCCGGCGGCATGTTCTACATCTGTTATTCTCACACCCAGGCGGACGTCCGGCGCACCGTGGAGGTGTGCCGCCAGGCGCTGGAAGTCGTCCGCCAGGCATTAGACGCCGGTGAGACCGGACCTTTCCTGCTGTCCGGTGAAAAGCAGGACGGATTCAAGCGCCTGGTCTGATCGATAAGATTGAGTTTTGGCGTTCACGGAGGGTGCGCGCCACAAATTAAGGCCGCTTTGCCATAAGACGGTTGGCCAACGATATCGGAGGGATAAACGCCATGTTCTTTAAACAACGCCTGGCTGCCGGGGAGTGCCTCCTGGGAGCCGGCCTATTTACTAACTCGCCGGAAGCCATCGAGTACGCTGCCCGTGACATGGATTGGATCTGGTGGGAGGGCCAACACACCCACGCTGACTGGCAGGCCACAGTTCACGGGGTGCGTACCGCCGCCTGGCTGCGGATACCTACCCTGGTCAGGACCTGGACCCACGACGGCGGCACCATCGAGCGTTTGCTCGATACCGGGGCCGAGGGCATCATCGTGCCCATGGTGGATACCCCACAGCAGGCGCAAGAGATCGTGTCCCACTGCTACTATCCGCCGGTCGGCAACCGGTCCATTGGCTCGGTGCGTATGGAGTGCATCGAACCGGACACCGACGCCTGGAACCGGCGTATCGTGACCGTGATGATGATCGAGACGCCCGAGGCCGTGGACAACGCCGAAGCCATCGCCCGTGTGCCCGGGGTGGATGCCCTGTTTGTCGGGATGCGGGACCTGGCCATGCGCAAGGGGCAGGTGGTCGACGACTACAACGCCTACGCCAGCCTGTTGCCCGAACTGGCCCACGTATTATCGGCCTGCCAGAAGGCAGGTAAGGCGGCGGCCGTGCTGGTATCGTCGCCCGAGGAATTACTGATGCGTATGCAGGACGGCTACCGGCTCATTTGTGCCGGAGTCGACCTCAACATCCTCCAGGAGGGCTGGTTAAAAATGCGTGAAGCGTCCAGCCGGTCCGGCCAGAACCCGAATGCTGCCCGGTTTTAGGCCTGGAATGAGTGGCGCAACGTCGTTTACCCGCCAGTTTAAGAAACTGTCTATACCGTATCCGTTCAGGCCGGCAGTGCAAGAAAGGAGACTTTTTTGATGGTTAGCCCACTCGTCACCAAACATCCACAGGAGTTGGATGCCGCCGACATATTCAGCCACCTGCCGCCGACCCGCTGTGGGGAATCCGACCGGCGCTACGTCGACGAGGTGCTCGACGCCGGTTTCGGCAACTTCGAATCGGCCGGTGCCCTGAAGCGGCTTGAAGCCGCTTTCGCAGACAAATTCGAGTCGTCATTCGCCATATCTCACAACTCCGGCTCGGGCACGCTGCTGTCATGTTTGCTGGCGGCCGGCGTCGGCCCGGGTGACGAAGTCATTGTGCCGACCAGCACCATGGCGGCTACCGCTTTCGTGGTCGTGCAGTGCGGTGCCGTGCCGGTGTTCGCCGACAGCGACCCCCGGACCTACACCATCGACCCGGCTGACGTCGAATCCAAGGTGACCGAGTTCACCAAGGCCGTCATTCCGGTCAGTCTTTTGGGGCTGCCGGCGGATTTCGACTCCCTGACGCGGATATGCCGCCGACATGGGTTGACCCAAATCGAGGACGACGCCCAGTGTTTCCTGGCCACCTACAAGGGCCGCCTGGTGGGCACCATCGGCGACGCGGCCAGCTTCAGTTTCCAGGGCTCCAAGCACATGACCACCGCCGGCGACGGCGGCATCGTCATCACCAGTGACGAGGCTTACGCCCGTAATATCCGCAAGGCCGCCGTGCAGGGCTATCGTACCCTCGATGCCCGGCCTGGATCGACCATGATCCCGCGCGATGAGCGCCAGGATTGGAGCTTCGAGCGCCACGACCGGCTGGGCTACAATTTCCGTATGTCATCGGTCCAGGCCGCCTTGGGCCTGGCCCAGCTCGAACGTCTGGACTACCTGGTGGCCGCCCGGCGCTACATTGCGGCCCTGTACGAGGCCGTGATTGAGGAGGAAAAATGTGACTGGCTGGTCCCGCCTTACGTGCCGGACGACGTCACCCACTCCTACTGGTGCTACGCCTGTAACCTGCGCGAGGACCTGCTGGGTGTAACCTGGCGTGAGTTTCGCCGGCAATTCATCCACCACGGCGGTGACGGGCTGTACGGCCTGTGGGTTCCGGTACACCTCGAGCCCATTTTCCAGTCGCTGGCGTTTTATGGATCGCCGGACCGCGCGCCGCATTTCGATCCGCGCTACAAGGGGCGCGTCAAACGCTACACTTTAGGGGACTGCCCCAACGTGGAGAACTATCGAAAGAGCTTGTGCCTTTTTAAGACCAGCATGCAAACGCCGGACGCGGTGGAGACGCAAGTGGATGCCCTGCGCGCCACCATCCGCTATTACGCCTGACCGGCAGTCCTACTTTGCCAGACAACCATTCGTGACGATGAGAGGAAACAGGATGAAGGACTTGGGGATTGTTGTTCCGCTGGTAACACCGTGTTCGCCGACCGGCGAGCCGGACCTGGATGGGCTGAAGTCGGTATGCCGCGACGTGTTGACCGCCGGCTGCAACAACCTGTTTGTGGGCGGCAGCTCAGGCCGCGGACCATGGTTCAGCCGGGAAGACCGGGCCAGGATTTGCCGCACGGCCGTCGCCGAAATTGCACACGGCCAGACGCTGCTGGCCGGCTGTATGGCCTCCGGCCTGCCCCAGATGTTGGAAAACGCGTACGCGATGGCCGATGCCGGCGCTCAGATGGTAGTGGTGACGGCTCCAGGCTACTTCAACTACAGCCAGGCCGAACTGAAATCTATCTTCCTGCGCTTCGCCGACGCCAGCCCGTTGCCGGTGGTGGTCTACGATATACCCGACCTGGCGCGCATCAAGCTGGACGTCGACTTGAGCGTGGAATTGGCTCATCACGACAACGTGGTCGGGTTCAAGGACTCGACGGCCGATTATCCCCATTTCAAGGCTCTGTTGGACGGATTAGCTGACCTGCCCGACTTCTATCTGTTGCAGGGCAAAGAGCGGTACCTGGTGGATTCTCTGCTGGCCGGCGCCTCGGGCTTTGTGGTCAGCATGGTCCAGATTAACGCTGCGCCCTTTGTCCGCCTCTACCGGGCCGTTCGCAGCGGTGACGTGGAGCTCGCCCGCCGCCTGCAGGTTGAGATCGCCAGGATGATGGACGTGTTTGAGGACAGCTTCAGACGCCGTCCGGAAAGCTCGACCTTCTTCCACCTGCTCAACTGGGCGCTGCGGCAGCGGGGCGTGTGTGACAACATCCTGTTGGAGCACGAGGGCGAGTGCCCGGCCTGGCTGGCGGCCAACGCCCGGCAGGCGTTGGATATTTGTGCCGCCGCCGCTCAACTGGCGGAGTGAGCCCTTTCCATGGTTGGTTTATTTTTGTGGATCGAGACGTGACTTAAGAGACTGAGGAGGTGGTACGATGACGCTGGTCGATAGCTCACCCGTGAAACTGGGTCTGGTGGGGCTGGGGGATTGGGGCGCGCACGTCGCGCTGGCGGCGCAGCAGGTTCCCGGTGCGGAGATTGCCGCCTGCTACGCCCGGTCGCCGGTTACCCGCCAGGCTTTCGCCGAGCGCTTCGGCTGCCTGGCCTGCTCCAGCTACGACCAGATGGTGTCCGACGACAGCCTGGCCGGCATCATCATTATGACGCCCAACCAGGCCCATCGCGAGCAGGTATCGCTGGCGGCGCAGCACGGCAAGCACTGCCTGCTGACCAAGCCCATCGCCGCAACGATTGAGGACGGCCTGGCGATTATCGACGCCTGCCAGACGGCCGGCGTCATTCTGGCCATCGGCCATCAAAGCCGGCGTGAGGCTGCTTTGCGCAGACTGAAGCAGCTCCTCTCGGCCGGCGAATTGGGCACGCCGGTGCTGGTCGAGGCGAACATTTCAACCGCTGGAGGGCTGAATATTCAACCCGGCCAATGGCGCTGGTCGCGCGCCGAATGTCCGGGTGGGCCGCTGATCCAGTTGGGCATCCACCACGTCGACAGCCTGCAATACCTGCTCGGCCCCATCGTGCGTGTCCTCAGTTGGCAGCGCCGGACGGTGGTCGAGGCCGACATCGACGACGTGACCGGCACCCTGCTCGAGTTTGAGAGCGGGCTGCAGGGCTACCTGGGGTCGTCTTACGCCTCGGGCAGCGAAGCCTGCTGGATCAAGGTTTATGCGACCGGGGCCGATGCCCACTACGACCAATTGGTAGGGCTCACCCTCAGCCGCGATTCGTGGGAGAAAGGCCTGGTCCGGCAGTCCCAAACCGGCCAGGTGTCATTCCAGGTGCCTATATCGACCATGATCGAGGAGATCGACGAGTTCGCCACCTGTATCCGCACCGGCAAAGCGCCCGAAATCGACGGCGTTCAGGGGCTGCGCAACCTGGCCGTCGTCCTGGCGGCCGTCCGGTCGGCCGAGACCGGCCGGGCCGTGGCCGTTGAGGAACTTCTCCCGGCGCTGTGACGTCGTCGACCGGCCATTCATTGCTTCCCGGCTGTGGCCGGGCCGTTTTTCTTTTTACTCACTTGGAGGCCTAACGTGTCTGATCCAACCATCCAGCAGTTATTCGATCTGACGGGCAAGACGGCCCTGGTGACCGGCGGCGCCCGCAACCTGGGTTACGACATGGCCCTGGCGCTGGCCGAGGCCGGCGCCGACGTGGCTGTCACCAGCCGCACCCTCGAAGAGGCTCAAAAATCCGCTCGCAAAATCTCGGAACAGACCGAGCGCCAGGCTGCCGGCTTCGCCTGCGACGTCCGTTTCGAGGACCAAGTGATCAAGCTGGTCGAAAACGTCTTGTCCAGGTTCGGCCGCATCGACATCCTGGTCAACAATGCCGGCAACGTGTCCAGCACGCCACAAAACAAGCCGCTTGAGCAGCGGCCGGTTGAGGAGTGGGAGTTCACCGTCGACGTCAATATGAAGGGGCTGTTCCTGATGTCCAAGCACGTAGTCGCCAGGGCCATGAAACCTGCCCGCCAGGGGGTCATCATCAACCTGGGGTCGGTGGCCGGCATGGGCGGCAAGGACCATCGCGTTTACGCCGGCACCTCGATGGGCGGCGTGACTATCGACTACGCGGCCAGCAAAGGCGGGGTCATCAACATGACCCGCGAGATGGCCTGCAGCCTGGCGCAGTACGGCATCCGCGTCAACTGCATCAGCCCGGGCGGTTTCGAGCGCGGCCAACCGCAACCGTTCATCGATCAGTACAGCACCCTGGTGCCGATGGGCCGTATGGGCCAGGACGGCAAGGAGATGAAGGGTCCGGTGGTCTTTCTGGCGTCGGATGCGTCGTCCTACGT
>CAZHBM010000104.1:0-10567 GCA_964529945.1 uncultured Anaerolineales bacterium
CTTCACGACTTTGCCGCTTACGACGTTTCCAAGACCGCGTTGACCGCGCCCGATAGGTGCCAACATGTCCATCAGTCGTGTGGTAAGCAGGCCTTGATTGGTCTCTAGTTTGATCTGCTGGTCGGGAAAGATGGGTGTCAGACGCTCAAAATCCGGTCGCTTCTTTGCGGTTTCAGGGTCAAGTCCATTGACCGCTTCGACCCGCAACAAGCCATAATACTTTTCCGTCTCTTTGGGGGGGCGCACCTGACCGATGACCATGTCGCCGGTTCGCAACCCAAAGCGCCGAATCTGTGACTGAGACACGTAGACATCGTCGGCACCCGGCAACAGGTGGTCGGAACGCAAAAAGCCGATGCCATCCTGAATGATCTCGAGTACGCCGCCGCCAAAAATGAAGCCTTGTTCCTCAGCATTCGCCTTCAATAACCGGAGCACCAGGTCATCTTTTTTCAGGCGGCTGTAGCCGGAAATTTCTTTTTCGCGCGCGATATCACGCAACTCTTCGAGGGTTTTCAAGTCAAGTTCGGCGATGTTCACGGCACACTCCTATAAACGACTTGTGGCTGTGAAGCCACGAAAGACTGCCCTTACCAGGCAAGATATTACGATTTCGACGCGTCAGTAGTCGATAGGGGAATCACACTGTTAGATGTATAGAGGATAGACGCCAGTGAGGTCTCCAGGATTAACGAACTACTCGAAAGTAGACTGGTTGGTTCTACGTTCCAGTCTAGCGACATTAACTGCGCAGCATGAGTTACAGGCTTTTCTTGGGATAGGCTTTGAGAAAAACAGACTATGGTAGCAGAAGCCAGATAAGCTATGAGGCAGAACTCCACAATATTATAGCACTATTTTCAAAAGCCGTCAACTTTGCTGCTGCTGTGGCGCGCGCGGGCAATCCGTACCGTCAAATAGACCCCGGCGAGATCATAAGCGATCCCGCCCGGCTTGTGACTGCCAGGCACGAGTAGAAAACTACCTCATATTGGTGACACTGCAGGCCGAGACGAGACTGACAGCCTATCTGCTATTTCCCGTCGTGGCCGGGCTCGAGTGCCAGCGAAGCAACGTACTCCTGCATAAAGTCGGCGCTGCTGTCCAGATCGATCTGCTCGGACCGGGCGGCAATTTCCTCTCCCCAGCGGAAACCTTCGTCGGAGAGAAACATTGCCGCGCCCAGGCCGGCGCCGTTGGGGATCGTCGCTACAGTTTCAGGCCGAACCGGCGGCAACATGCCCAATCCTAACACCGCTTCGATATCCAATTGCGCGCCAAAAGAGCCGGTCAGAATCGTGCGCTGCATATCCTCTGGCTTCAACCCAAGTTCGTTCATCAGGATGTTCATCGCGGCACGCATCGCTCCCTTGGCCTTCTGCAACTCACGCACGTCTTTCTGCGAAAAGCTCAAGCCGTCGTCGGTCAGTCGCAATTTGCGGCCGGTATCCGTCCGCATAATGCGGTCGGCCATCAGGGGCGGCTCGGGGTCGATTAACCCGTCTGGTCGGACGATGCCGGCGCGCCGTAGCTGGTAGACGATGCTCAACAAGCCGGAACCGGTTAGCCCGATGGGAGGTGCGTCCCCAATCGTGTCGAAGGCAAAATCACCATTCTCGATCCGAACATTGACGATGGCTCCGTCGACGGCTCGGGAGCCACAGGAAATATTGACACCTTCAAAGGCCGGCCCGGCCGCTGTGGAGGCGGTGACGATGCGTTTGCCGTCGGTAACCATAACCTCGCCGTTAGTGCCCAGGTCGATGGCCGCCATCGGCCCCGGCGGATTGTCGAAGCCGAAGTAGGCCAGGCAGGCCAGCGTATCGGTGCCGACAAACCCGCCGATCAGTGGGGGAAGAGATACGCGCACTCCCGGCGGGAATATCCCTCCCATCAGCGGCGTGGCATCCACGATGGCCGATTTGTCATACGGTTGAAAGGGCATGAGTGCCAGCGTGGTCACTGGCAGCTCGGCCAGCAGGTGGTGCATCGCCACGTTACCCACAATGACCACGCGCTCCAACCGTTTCATTACACTGGGGGCCAGCTTAAGGGAATCGACCGCCTGGTTGATGGAGGCGAGGGCCAGATTGTGTAGCCTGTTGGCGTTCTCAGGACTACGCATTACCGCCGCCAAGCGTGATATGACGTCTCCCCCGAACACCGTCTGTTGGTTTAGGGTGGCGCTGCCGGCGCAGACTTCGCCGTTGTCGAGCATGGTCAGAAACGCAGCCACAGTGGTGGAACCGAGATCGATGGCCAGGCCTAACGGCACGTCTCTATCCCGTTTGTAGCGATTGCTGGCCCGGAAGCTCTTGTTGGAATAAACGACAATCGGTGCCAGGGTGACCTGCGTATCCGTTGTCACCCGGGCACGGCAAGCCAGCCGGTAGCCGATGGCCTGTTCTCCCGCCGTAAGGTGTTTGGTTTCGATCTCGTCAGGCGGCGTAACGCCGGCTTCGACCAATACCTTGCATTTGCCGCAGGTCCCGCGGCCGGCACACGGCTGCTCCAGAGGCAGTCCGGTTGCTATGATGGCATCACCCAGAATGGTACCTTCGGCCGCCTGGGTCGTTTTGATTTCCTCACCGTAAATGACTTTGACTGTAGGCATGAATGGGTCCTCCGGGGCTGCTATGGAGCCAAATCACAAAAATTGGTTTTGGCTGATTTCTTGACCAGGTAGAATGATTAACACATCGTCGTCTTCGGGAAGGGCATTCCCCGTCTTGAGTGCGATGGCTGCCTGGATCAGTTGCCGCACGTAGCGATTCGATCCGATGATTTCTTCGTAGCGCATATTCCACTGCGCACAATAGGCGGCGATCTCTTGGGCACGAGGCCGGCATTGTGCCATTTCCCGCGCGTTGGGTGCTACCAGGGCCAACCGGCGGTAATTGCCATATTGTTGGTCCATCAGCCAGCCGGCCGTCTCCTCTCCATATTGCTGGGCGTAAAGTTGGTAGGTGTCCAACGGGTCGGCTGTGTAGCTGTTCTGGGCCGGCAAAGCATTCTCATCGCGGTGCGTTCGATGGCGACTTCGTTCCAGCCAGCCGCGAGCGAGATAATAAGTGCCCGGCTCTTTTTCGAATTCTTGCCGGTACGCCTGGCGTGAGCCGAGCATCACGGCCACGCAGTCGTCCACGCGTGGCAAGACGAGCGTGTGAGGGCCGGCCTTGATCCCCTTCAACCCATTGCCGCACAGGCCGTAGCCCAACACGACAATGCTGGCCGGGGTGATGCTGTCGATGGCTTCCTGCAAGGTTAACTGCATCTTTTTGGGAATGGCGTGCAGGCCGAAATCGAAGAACGTCACCTGGGTGGCCAGCTCCGGGGGGAGCGATTGCTCCACCATGTCCTGGAGCACGTCACATGCCAGGACGACAATCGGTTTTTGAGAATTGCCTGTTTCCATCAAAACCTCTCCGTGGCTGGCACAGGCGCCGGGTATGTGCCGGGCAGACGCAGGGCCTGAGTGTTCCCGGTCTGTCGCTCGCTCTGTACCGGCCCGGCGCAACGATCAGCTTGCGCCGGCTTGCTTGTCGATTTCGCGCCGGATAAATGCCGAAAAAGCGGTGGCCGGCCGGCCCAACAACCAGTTTAGCACGTGTGAATTGCCGTTGAAACCATATTGATCGTAGTACGTGAACATTTTGACCAGGGTGTCGATCTGGTAGCTGCCCAGACCGGCGCTTGTGGCATTCCTTCTCCAGGTGTCCAGACTCTGTCGGGCGGCACGCACGGGCTGTCCGAGTTCCTGGCTGAGAATGTCGGCCACCTCGACCTGGGTCAAAGCCTGTGGCCCGACCAGCTCGTAGGTGGCGGCTGTATGACCTGACTCGGTCAGGACCCGGGCGGCCACTTCGGCGACGTCTTTAAGATCCACCATAACCAGGCGGCTGTCGACGTCGTAAGGGACGGAATAGATACCCTTTTGGGTGATCTGCTGCCATTGACCGAGTAGATTCTGCATATAGGTGGCCGGCTGGAGGATGGTATAAGCCAATCCGCTTGTGAACAGTAGCTCTTCGACACGCATTTTGTTCCAGTGGTGTGGCATTGCCTCCACTTGCGGGTGAAGCACCGAATGAAAGACGAAATGCTCCAAACCTGCGGATTGGGCGGCCTGGATCAATTGGTGGCCCACACTCAGTTCTTCAGCCAGCACATTGGGACAGATGTGGTAGACGGCCCGCATGCCCTCCATTATTCGGGGCATCAAATAGGGGTCGCGCAAATCGCCGACAACCACTTCAGCGGCACCTTGCCCACGCACGTTTTCTACGCAGGCCTCTCGATGCACCAACGCACGCACAGTCTCCTCGCGCTTCTGTAGCGCCGCGATGACTGCTCTACCGGTTTTTCCGGCTGCACCGGTTACCAGTATCATACCGCTCTCCTTGGTCGCCTGAACAACGATCAGACGGGGATGCGAGTTGATCGGCCCTCGCCCGCCCCGTTCTCTGACAACGCGAAACAGTATACACCGTGGGCAAGTGAGGGTCAAACGTTATCGCGGACCAGGCCGGCGAATCTTTCCCCTCGTATACCCTTTGGTGTATAATCTGCACGCTGGCTGAAGCCCGATTAACCAAGATATCTACAGATCGGGCAAGCACGCCAGCCTAGATTGGGGGCCGTGTGTCCAATATATATGTTGCGCTCGACCTGGAAACGACCGGCCTGGATGCAGAGCGTGATGCCATCACCGAGATCGGGGCGGTCAAGTTTCGGGGCGAGACCATTCTGGAAACCTTCCAGACGCTTGTTAACCCCAGAAGGCCGATTCCCTTCAACATCCAGCAATTGACCGGCATAACTACCGAAATGGTCGCCGATGCACCGTCGTTGTCGGACGTATTGCCGCGGCTGCATCGAATGGTGGGCGACCATCCCATCATTGGACACAACGTGGGCTTTGACCTCAGCTTTCTGGGACGTCAGGGCCTCTTTCGCGACAATTTCAGTATCGATACTTTCGAGCTGGCCAGCATCCTGTTGCCGCACGCCGACCGGTACAATCTTGCCACCCTGGCCGAGACGGTTGGCATAGAGCTGCCGGCCAGCCATCGGGCGCTGGATGATGCCAAGGTCACGCATGCCCTGTTTGTCAGTCTTCTGGGCGAAGCCTTGCGCGTGGACCTGAAAGTGATTCAACAAATCAACAAGCTGGCTGCCAATTCGAACTGGTCTTTGCGACCTGTTTTTGCTGATGTGGAGCAGACGCGTGCTCGCAGCGCCTTCACGACCAGTCTGGGCCAGCAACTGGCGGCCAAAGGCGCGTTATCTGCTGCGACCGGCGCCCGCGGCCTGTTTGGGGAACAAGAGACGGTGCTGGATGGGCCACCCCTGGTGCCGGCCGCCCAACCCGGACCGCTGGACGTTGAGGCTTTGTGCGCCAACCTGGAAGAAGATGGGCTGTTCTCGCACCGGTTGCCGCATTTTGAATACCGCCGGCAGCAGGTGGACATGCTGCGCCTGCTGGGCGACGCCTTCAATGAGAGCCGCCATCTGATGGTGGAGGCCGGTACCGGTATCGGCAAATCCATTGCCTACCTGTTGCCGGCCATTTATTGGGCGGTGCAGAACGGCCAGCGGGTGGTGGTCGCGACACATACCATCAACCTACAGGACCAATTGCTCAACAAAGACATTCCCGATTTGCAGCGCATTTTGCCGGTCGACTTCCGGGCTGTCAGTCTCAAAGGGCGCAGCAACTACGTCTGCCCCAGCCGAGTTAACCAGTACATGGACGCCCTTCAGGTCAGGCTGCGCCGGCAGCCGGCCGATGGGAGCGGCGCCGATCTTGAACTGCGCGTCTTGGCCAAGGTATTGGTGTGGATGGCGACGACGGTAACCGGTGACAAACAGGAACTGTTCCTGCCGACCGCCGCAGAGAACGCCATTTGGGAGCATTTGTGCAGCGAGTCCGAGTTTTGCAGCCCTACTCGTTGCCGGCGGGAAAACTGCTTTTTTCATCGGGCCCGGCAGGCGGCCGAAGGTGCCCACGTCCTGGTCGTTAACCACGCACTCCTACTGGCTGACGCGGCGGCCGAGAATCGGGTGCTACCCGAGTACAGTCACCTGATTGTCGATGAGGCCCATCATCTGGAAGACAGCATTACCAACCAGATGAGTTTTTATGCCGACCAACGCTCGCTGGAACGCCTGTTGGACGACCTGAGCCAACCGGTCAACCGGCAGCGCTACATGGGATTTCTAACGGAAGTACACCAGGCCTGTCGTGACAGTCTACCCGTGCAAGGAATGGCCCAGGTAGAAGACGTGATCCAGGCCGGTCACCAGAACGTGCAGGAGACGCGTCGCCATTTGTCGGTATTTTTTCAGGCACTCAACGGTTTCGTGGCCGAGCACGGTTCACCTCGCAACTCGCCCTACGATTTTCGCCTGCGACTGACGGGTGCCGTGCGACGGCAACAGGCCTGGGACGAGGTTGAAATTGCCTGGGACAACTTGTCCTTGGGTTTTTCCGAGGTGATTGACACATTGGCTAACCTGCGCCGTGTGCTCGAGATTCTGGACGATACCCACGGCATAGACGAAATGGACGACCTGTGGAATGACCTGTCGGGTTATCGTTCCCGCCTGGAGAAGGCCCACGAGCAGCTGGAGACCATCGTTCAGATTCAAACATCCGGTCACGGCAACGCGGTCACCTGGCTGGAAGTATCCTCGCGGACCGACAATATCTCGTTGCATTCCGCGCCTCTTCACGTTGGCAACCTGATGCAGCAACACATCTTCAATACCAAAGATACCGTCATCTTGACCTCGGCAACGCTCAAAACCGAGGAGAATACGGATTATCTGCGCGACCGTTTGGGTGCCATGGATGTGGACGAGGCGTCAGTCGGCAGTCCATTCGACTACGAATCGTCCACATTACTCTATCTTCCGACCGATATTCCCGAGCCCAATCGTCCCCAATACCAGCGAACGCTGGAAACGGCACTGATCGACCTGGTACGGGCCGTTGGGGGTCGTACCCTGGTCCTGTTTACCTCCTACAGCCATTTACGTAACACGTCGTCCACGTTGCGAGAGGCATTAGTGGGAGACGGCATATTGGTGCTGGAGCAAGGCGGTGGAGGCTCGCGGACCCAATTGTTGGAACGCTTCCGGTCGGCCGACAAAGCGGTGTTGATGGGTACGCGTAGCTTTTGGGAAGGGATCGACGTGGCCGGACCGCAACTGAGCTGTGTGGTCATTGCCAAGCTGCCGTTTGCTGTGCCCGATGATCCGGTCTTTTCCGCCCGCAGCGAGGGATATGAAGACGGGTTCAGTCAATATTCGCTGCCGGACACCATTTTGCGTTTCCGGCAGGGGTTTGGCCGGCTCATCCGCAACAAAACTGATCGAGGTGTGGTGGTCTGCCTGGACAGGCGGGTTCTCAGCCGGCGTTACGGTCAGGCGTTTCTCGATTCACTGCCTCGTTGCACCACCCTGCGCGGCCCGACGGCCGATTTGGGCGCCCGGGCAGCCCGCTGGATAAACCAGAGTTGATGCAGCCAACGGAATAGACTGCCCATTAACGAGCGTCGCGGGCAGGTGAACTAAAATTCTGGTAGTCCGACTTGCCAGCCATCGGCAGTCGGCTATTATAGGTGTAATCTGAAGAAATTGAACAGTTGGAGGAGTCTATGATTGATGTAAATGACCTCAGGAAAGGCGTTACCTTTGAGCTGGATGACGACCTTTTTAAGGTACTTGAGTACACTCATACCAAAATGGGACGTGGCGGCGCCACCATTCGGGTCAAAGTGCGTAATTTGCGTACCGGCAGCGTATTGGAAAAATCTTTCACGTCGGGAGACCGGGTGCAGGATATTCGTTTGGACAAGCAGGAAGTGCAGTTCCTCTATTCTGAGGGCGACCTGTATACCTTTATGGATACGGAAACGTATGAGCAACCGGTGTTGTCGGCCAGTGCACTGGGTGATTACCTGGATTACTTGACCGACAATCAGACGCTCGTATTGTTGACTTACGATGGTGAGCCGATTGACATTGAGTTTCCTACCACCGTCGATCTGGAGGTTGTTGAAGCCGAACCAGGTTATGCCGGCGATACGGCTCAGGGAGCTACCAAAGAAGTCATCGTTTCAACCGGCCTCAAAGTTCAGACACCTTTGTTCGTTCAAGTGGGCGACGTTATTCGAATCGATACGCGCGATGGTAGTTACATTACGCGCGCCTAATAAGGCGCCCTCGGGTGATGTTCCGGGCAGCGAAGGGTTTCTAATAGCGCTCTCAGCCGGATGTGGAAACCCTTCGCCGCTTGATATTCGAGGAAGGAGATAACCGTGCGCACTCCAGCAGGCAAAGAGTGTCGCTACTATTACGAAGATTTTCATCGCGGTGCCAATACACAGGTCTGCCGTCTTATCGAGCGCAGCCGGGATAGCCTGCCGTGGACTCCCGACATTTGCGCCCGTTGCCCCATCCCCGACATTTTGCGTGCCAATGCCTGCCCCAACCTGGTCTTGGAAGCCCGTGTCGTCAAACGCTTTCTGGGCCTGGGCCGTCGGGTGGAGGTAAGTGCGTGGTGCAGCGAACATTTTGTGGACGTGCCCGAGCCGGCAATCGGCTGCGGTCATTGCCACGAAGACAACTCCGGCGGTTCCATACTAGACGCACTTGGCTGAGTACCTTAGCACAGATCCTCTAAGGTTTCGGCCAGAACACCCATGCCCCTTCTCAACAAGTCGAAATCGGCTTGTGTCCCCATATGTCCGATACGAAACACTCTGTTTGCCAAGGGCCCATAAGAACCGGCGACGACCATACCGCGCCGTCGCAAGGCTGCGTCCAGCCGCTGCCAGCCTATGCCTTCGGGCACGTTGACCGCCGTTACGGTGGGGGCCGACGTCTCTATTGCTTCAGGGAAGAGAGACAACCCCATGGCTTGGATAGACTGCCGGCACTCGTCGGCGACCGCAGCGTGGCGGGCAAATGCCTGCGGCAATCCCTCGTCCAGCAGCAGGCTGCAACTGGTGTACAGGGCGGCGGCTGCCTGCCAGTTGGGAGTGTACGGAAAGTAAGCGTCCGCTATGGCGGTGCGGAATGGTTTGAGGGCATCGTAACCCTGGTAGTTGACCCGATCGATGACCTGCCAGGCGGCATCGCTGACGGCCACAATCCCCAAATCGGGCGGGGTCGAGAACACCTTCTGCGACGCGCCCAGGCACAGGTCGATATGGCGGGCATCCACGTTGACCGGCGCGCCGCCCATACTGGCTACGGCATCGACGTAGAATAAAGGGACGTCGTATTGGCGCACCAGGCGGCCCACCGCTTCAATCGGGTTGAGAATACCTGAAGGCGTCTCGCAGTGTACCAGCGTGACCATTTTAGGGCCGACCTTGCGGATGGCCCTTTCCACTCTGTCCAGGTCGTTGACTGCCTGGTTGTACTCGAAGTCGACCACGGTCACGTCGGCACCGACGCTGCGGGCCATGTCGGCGATGCCATAACCAAACACCCCTGTAGCCAGTGCCAGCACCTTGTCGTCCGGTTCGAGGGTGCTCTTGAGGGCGCCCCACAGGGCAACCATCCCTTCACCGCTCATAATTGCCATCTGGTTACGGGTATTCAGGATCTGCTGCAACAACGCTTGGGTGTCGGCGTACAGCCTTAGGTACTCCGGCTCCAGGTCGGCCGAGCCATAATCCGTCTGGTAGGCGGCCAACACTGCAGTGGGGACGGCGGTGGGACCGGGCACCAATGGAATGTCATAAATGTGCATGCTGTTTCCTGCCTTTTTGGACGCTGAGATTTACTCCCAAAACGCGCGCAACGGTTCCGGCCGCCCGGACAAAGACCACCACATTACTGTTGGCGCGATGGCCGGTCAAACAATCAGGCTGGGGCTAGCGACAGCGGACTTCGCGGGTAACGTCGCCTGGCGGAAAATTAACCGTGCCGGAGCTGAAGGGATTATCACAAGCAGGTGCGTTTACCTGTACCTGGTAGCTTCCGGGCACAAAGCGACCGCAAAACGCGGCCTGGGGCGAAGGGGAGATATTGCAGCTAATGTCTCCCTGCGGCGTCGCCAGCACGGAGTAAGTCACGTTAGCGGCGGTGCTGTTGATGACGTACAGAGACGTGAGCGTCGGCGCGACCAGGACCGGCAAATACACGTAGGTGTGTTCCTGGCCGACAAAATCGGCGTCATTCACACTGGGACCCAGCGACACGTTTCGGTTGGCCGGCGTGAACTGGTAACTCGAGCGCGTCGGCGTCAGGGTGTAGCTGCCGGCCACCAGGCCGGTGAGGGTGTAAACGCCCTGGCCGTTGGTGGCCGAGGACCCGGCTGGGCAGATCACGGTCACGCCGGCAACCGGTTGCGATTGGCCGTCGATGATGCGGCCCGAAACGGTGTAGGTGATCGTCAGTCCCGAAAAGTCCTGGCCGCTTCGATCAGGGGGCACACTCACACTGCGGTTAGGCGGAATAAAAACGTGCTCGGTCAGCGACGGTGTAATGCTGTAGGTGGCGCTGATCAGGCCGGTGATCGTGTAACGGCCGCTGGCGGGGGTGGTTTGTT